>CAZXMK010000207.1:0-5398 GCA_964641935.1 uncultured Syntrophaceae bacterium | reverse complement strand
CGTCAGGACCAGGAGCCCCAGCTCCCCCAGGAGGATGTAGGACACCTCTCCCCGGGTGTAGCCGAGCACGCGCAGGCTCGACAACTCCCGGCTCCGCTCGGACAGGGCGATCCGCGCGCTGTTGTAGACGACGCCCACGGCGATGGAGCAGGCCATCAGGGTCGCCACAAAGGTGAAGAACAGCATGCCCTTGGCCTGGATTTCATAGAAGTTGCGGATCTCGTTCGTCCGGAGCGTGATCCCCGAGACCCGGGGCATCCGGATGAACTGGCGGTACAGCTCCTCCCACTTGTTCGTGTCCGCCACCAGGTAGGCCCCGGTAACGGCGTCCCCCTGCTTCAGGAGCCGGTTCAGCGCCCCCAGGTCCATCGTCCCGGTCGTCCCGATGAACTGCTTGCTCATGGCGGCAACGGGGATCTGGAGGACCTCCCGGTTCCCCTCCAGGACCTCCACCGTGACCGTGTCGCCGGGCTTCACGGCGAGGAGTTCCCCCAGGTAGTCGCCGAGCAGGAGTCCCGAAGACGGGATCGGAACGGGCTTCCCATTTTCGTTCAGCTGGCTGTGGAGGCGGCCGTCCGGCTCGACCCCGTCGATGACGGTCTTGTAGCTCCTGTGGCCGAAGCGGAAGCGCACGGGGACCTGGCGGAAGCCCTCCACCCGGTGGACGCCGTCCAGGCCGGCCAGGTCGTAGACGACCCGGCGGGAGGTGGGCTCCACGAAGGCGACCGTCATGTCCTCCTTCTGAGAGACCCGGAACTGGACCTGGACCAGGTAATTGACGGCGTCCGAGAAGAAGCCGCTCGTCAGCATGGTGGCGCAGGCCACGGCGATCCCGAGGATTGACAGGAACGTCCGGACGGGCTTCCGCTCCACGTTCCGGAGGATGATCCGCGATGGCTGGGAAAGCCACCGCCCGATGCCGATCCGCTCGAGATAGGAGACCCGGTACTTCGCCGGGGGCTCGGGCCTCATGGCCTCCGCCGGAGTCTCCCGGGCTGCCCGCCAGACGGCGTGCAGCGTCCCCGCCAGGGCCGAGAGCACGCTGATGCCCGTCGCCGCCAGCATCGTCAGCGGGTTGATCCGGAGGACCAGGCTGGGGAACCGGTAGACATCCATGTAGAGCTGGCCCATCCTCTGCTCCAGCCAGATGCCCAGCACCGATCCGCCCGCCAGCCCGAGCAGCACGATCAGGATGACCAGCTTGGCGTAGTGGATGGCGATGTCCGCGTTTTCATAGCCGAAGGCCTTCAGGGCGGCGATCTGCTCGCGCTGGATGCTGACGGTCCGGCTGATGACCACGTTGAGCAGAAAGGCGGCGACCAGGATGAAGATGGTCGGGTAGATCTCGGCGCTCCGCCGGAGCATCCGGAACTCCTCGGAGAGCATGCGGTTCGACATCTGGTCTTTCCGGGCGTAGGCGCCGAGACCGCCGTACTTCTCCAGGATCATGTCCAGCTCGGTGATGATCCGGCCCGTGTCGGCCCCGGGCTGCACGGCCAGGACGACGTCGTTGAAGGCGCCGTCCATGTTGTAGGACTTGCCCAGGGCCTTGCGGCCCATCCACAGGATGCCGAACCGCTTGAAATCGGGGCTCAGGGCCTCGGGCCGCATGATGAGGACAAACTCCGGCGAGAGGCCGACGCCGGTGATGACCAGGTTCTTCCTCCGGCCGTTGATGATCGCCCCGATCCGGTCGCCGGGCTTGAAGCCGTGGGCCTGGGCAAAGGTCTCGCTGACGACCGTCTCGTCGTCCCGGGCCGGATCCGGCATCCGGCCGCTCCGGATGTAGAGCCGGTTGAGGAGGGGGCTGCCGTGCTCGGGGACCGAGATCATCTGGGCCGTCACCGGCTCGGGGAAGCCCTCGATGTCCAGCTTGACCGGGGCCACCACGCGGGTTTCCGCGACGGAGACGCCGGGGATCGCGGCGATGCGGCTCCGCAGGCTCTCCGGGGCCCGCTTCAGGGACACGAAGACGTCGGCGAAGGCGTAGTCCCGGTAGAAGCGGTCCCGCGTCGCGGTGAGGGACTCCATGGCGCCGATGAACATGACGAAGGCCGCCATGCCGCTCGTGATGACGATCGCGATGGCCAGGGCCTGCCCCCTCATGATCCGCAGGTCCCGGAGGACTTTCCGGTTCAGCGCCTTCATGGCCTCACCAGTGAAGGTCCTGCGGCGCCTTCTTCTCGGTGTTCACCGTCACCTGGGAGATCCTCCCGTCGCTCAGGTTGATGACGCGGTCCGCCATGGCGGCGATGTCCACGTTGTGGGTGATGATGACCGTGGCCGTCCCCAGCTCGCGGTTGACCCGGTCCAGGGCCTCGAGGACGACGATGCCCGTCCCGGAGTCGAGGGCCCCCGTCGGCTCGTCGCAGAGGAGAACCTTGGGGTTCTTGGAGATCGCCCGGGCGATGGCGACGCGCTGCTGCTCGCCGCCGGAGAGCTGGGCGGGAAAGTGGTCGAGCCGCTCCGCCAGGCCCACCAGGCGAAGGGCCTCATCAGCCGGCATCGGCTCCGCGGCGATCTCGGTGACGACCTCGACGTTCTCCCGGGCGGTCAGGCTGGGAATGAGGTTGTAGAACTGGAAGACGAACCCGACGTGGACCCGGCGGTACTCCGTCAGCTCCTTGTCGCCGGCCTTCGTCAGGCTGATGCCGAGGTAGGAGACCTCTCCGCCCGAGGCCGTGTCGAGGCCGCCCAGGATGTTGAGAAGCGTCGATTTTCCGCTTCCCGACGGCCCCAGGAGGACGACCAGCTCGCCCGAGTAGAGCTCCATGTCCACCCCGCGCAGGGCGTGGACCTCCAGCTCGCCCATCCGGTAGACCTTGGTGAGCCCCCGGACCTGGAAGACGACGTTGTTGCCGTTATGATTCTGTGGCGATGCAGCGGTTCCCTTGGCCATTGCGCCGTTCCTCGTTCAAGCGGGAGCGGAGGCGCGCTCCTGTTGATCCCGGCTCTCCGCGGCGCGCATCATTCCATGTTTCAGGGCGGTTGCACAAGGATCTTTTCGGGGGAGCACGAAAAAGCCGGGCGGCGGAGGCCGCCCGGCTCGTCGGGAAAAACGCCCGGACCGGACCGGATGGAACACGAAACAACGGCAACGGGGAAAGGGTGTTGCGGCGGCACATCGGTGCCGCTTTTCTCCGATTTGCAGTCCCGGTCATCCGCCGGTGCCGGGCGCGAGCGTTATGTCCCGGGCTGCCTGGGCCTGACCAGCAGGACCGGGACGTTGGAATCGTGAAGGACCCGGAGCGCGACGCTGCCGAAGACCCATTTCTTGAGGCCCGAGTATCCGTGGGAGGCAATGACGATCAGGTCCATCTCGTTTTCCTTCGCGTACTGCACGATTGTTTCCGCGGCCCGCCCCTCCAGGATGACGGACTTTACCGCCACGTTCTCCGCCGCCAGCGACTCCTCGATCCGGTTCATGTACTCCTGCCCGCGGCCGAACTCGAACTGCACGACGTCCAGGACATTCGCCCCTTCCGCCACCCAGTGGGCCGGAACCTCCACGACATAGAGAAGGGTTACGGATCCGACGCATCCCCATCCCTCCTGCGCCATCTTCCTCAACTCGTCGAGGGCGCATTCGGCAATGGAGGATCCATCCAATGGCACAAGGACATTCTTGTACATGATGCACACCTCCTTTCCTTGCCATCCATCGGCTCCCCGTCGCGACCGGACCCTCCGGCTGCGCGCGGTGCGCGGTTCGTCTCTCCTGAAACCCCGTCTCCGGCGGGCCTAAGCCGCCGACTCCATGTAGACGGTACGGATCGGGAAGGGAATCACGATTCCGTGCTCGTCATACGCCCGCTTGAGCCTCTTGACGAACTCGTGCTTCACCAAATACTGGTCCACGAACTGCCCGACCCGGAGGATCACCGTGAAATCAATGCTGAAATCGTTAAAGGTGTGGTAGCGGATGAAGGGCTCGAAGGCCGCTACCCCGCCCTGGGCCTCCGCAAGCACCCGGGCAGCCGTTTCGATCGTGAGGCGTTCGACGAACTCCAAGTCGCTGTCGTAGCTGACGCCGACCTCGACCAGGACGGACATCTCTTTCTGCGGGTGGTCGAAGTTGGTCACGATGGCCGAGGCGATCTTGGAGTTCGGGACGATGATCAGGTTGTTGGCGAGCGCGCGGATCGTCGTGTACCGCCAGTTGATGTCCGTCACAAACCCCTCCTCCCCGCTCCCCAGGCGGATGTAGTCGCCCTGGCCGATCTGCCGCGAGGCGATCACCTGTATCCCGGCGAAGAGGTTGGACAGCGTATCCTGGAGGGCCAGGGCGACGGCCAGGCCTCCGACGCCCAGGGCCGTCAGGATCGGCGTGATGGAGATCCCGAGGGTCTGGAGGATAATCAGGAAGCCGATGATGAAGACGACAATCCGGGTGATGTTGGCAAAGATCGTGTTGGCGAAGAAAGCTCCCTCCGCCCGCTTCCCGTAGCTGTTCATGAAGCCTCGAACCATCCGGGCCAGCACGATCGTGACCGTCAGGATCGCCAGGACGACGATCGCCTTGTCGGCGTTTCCCGCCGCGGCGGAGGAAAGCGACGAGGCGTGCACGGCCCCGTAAACACCCGCCAGGGTGAACCAGATCAAGGGCATGCGCCGCAGCGACTCGGCCAGGATATCGTCCACGTCCCACGCGGTCCGGGCCGCCATGGACCTCAGCCTGCGGAAAACCACCACTTCCGCGACGACACCTGCGGCGAGCCCCCCGGCAACGAACAGGGTGGGAAGAATCCACGGATAATCGGCAATCAGCTTGAAAAACATGGACCATACTCCTTTTCGGTTCTTTGATGCCTCATTTCCCGGGAAGCGGCGGCTCCGGCCGCAGTGTTCCGCCGCATTCCGCTCAGACCGTCTCCTCTACGGGCATGACCGTCTCCAGCTCTTCGAATATCCTCAATCCCCAGTCGAAGATCGTGTTCCGGCGGACGTTGCGGCGCAGCCGCCTCATCCGCATCTTCCGCTCCTTCTCCGTCATGTGGAAGGCCCGGTGCATGGCATCGGCGACCTCGTCGACGTCGAACGGATTGACGAGCAGGGCATCCGGAAGCTCCCGTGAAGCCCCCGTGTAGCGGGAGAGAAGAAGCACGCCGTCCTCGTCCGTCCTGGCCGAGACAAACTCCTTGGCCACGAGGTTCATGCCGTCGTGGAGCGACGTCACCATGAGCACGTCGGCCATCCCGTAGGCGGCCAGGACCGAGTAATCATCGTGGTGCGCCCGGAGAAACCGGATGGGCGCCCAGCCGTCCGTCTGGTGGCGCCAGTTGATCTCGTCGACTCGATGGTCGATCTCGTCGCTGACGGTCCGGTATTCCTCCAGGTGCATTCGGGTCGGTGCCGCCAGCTGCAGGAGCGTCACCTTCCCGACCAGATCCGGATACCG
>CAZXMK010000206.1:0-5427 GCA_964641935.1 uncultured Syntrophaceae bacterium | reverse complement strand
CGGCCAGCGTGCCGATGGCCTCCATCTTGTCGGCGTGCTGCAGGCGCTCCTCCAGTTTCCGCCTTTCCTCATCGGCGTTCCGCTGTTCGGTGATGTCGAAGGCCATCTCATAGCGGACGATGCGGCCGTCGGGCCACCGGATCGCCCGGTCCACGCACCGGTAAAGACGATCGTTCTTCTCGTTCCGGAATTCCCAGACATAGGTCTTGCCGAGGTTCTCCCCAAAGATCCGGTCGTTCGTGCAGAACGGGCAGGGCTCGTTCCGGTGCTGCAGGTACTCGTAGCACTTCGGGTGGTCTGGCATGCCGATGGCCTCCTCGAGGGCCCGATTGATGAAGAGGAGTTCGTAGGTCTCGGGATCGGCCACGTAGACGGGATCCGTCATGGCGCCCAGAACCGACAGGAGGCACAGGTGGTTTTCCCTCGCCTCATCCTCGGCCTGCTTGCGCTCGGTGATGTCGATGAGCGAAGCGGCGCTTCGCTTCGTTCCCGGGATCAGGCCGACCGTAAGGAGAATGTATTTCAAGGACCCTTCCCTGTGCCTCAGCCGGAACTCATAGCTTCTCTCCACGTCATTCGAATCCGTTCGCCGCAGCCTGTGCCGGGCGATCATTTGCTCCAGGTCTTCCTTCTCGACAAACTCCGTCCACTTTCTCTTTCCCTCCACCTCCTCCCGCCGGTAGCCCGTCAGGTTCTCAAATTGTTTGTTCGCCAGGGAGATCGTCATGTCCTCCTCGACGATCAGCATGGTGGTCCCTGTCGTCTCGAAAATCGCCTGATAGCGGGTTTCCGAATCGCGCAGGGCGTCCTCCGCCCGCTTGCGGGCCGTGATATCGTCGAAGAAATTCAGGGTGGCCTGCTTGCCCTGCCAGAAGATCGGCGTTACACGAATCTCGATCCACTTGAGCGCCCCGTCCCCGGCAACGAGTCTGAAGGTGTAAACGCTGGGAACAAGCTCTTTGTTCACCCTTCTCCTGTATCGTTCCGCGATCATGTCCCGGTCGTCAGGATGAACGAATTCCAGGAAAGGTTTCGACAGAATCTCCTCCTTCGGGCGGCCGATGATTTCGACTGCACGGCGATTGATGAAACAGTGCCTGCCCTCCTGTGCGATCGAGATGGCCTCCTCCGCATTCTCCACAACCAGTCGGTACTGCTCCTCGCTTTCCCGCAGCGCCTCTTCCATGTGTTTGCGCTCGGTGATGTCGCTGCAGCTGCCCTCGAAAGCGACGATTCTGCCCGCAGCGTCCCTCAAGGGAACGCCGTTGGAGGTGTGCCATCGCCAGGACCCGTCGGCGTGCCTGATGCGGTATTCGACTCCCGTCTGCCTCTCCCCCTTTCCGATCGCCCCCTGCATGGCCCGAACGCACGTTGCAAGGTCGTCCGGATGGATAAACGGCGGGAAGGATTGCCCGATCACCTGGTCCTGTTGATGGCCCAGCAGGTCGGTCCAGCTGGGGGATACGTACGTGAATATGCCATCCGGGGTCAGCGTATAGATGATGTCGTGGCTGTTCTCTATCAGCAGGCGGTACTGCTCCTCGCTTTTCCGCAGCACCTCCTCCATTCGTTTGCGCTCGGTGATGTCGGTGGCCACACTGAGCACGACGTCCTTCCCCCCCCATTTCGCCGCCCTGGCGATGGCCTCCATGGGAAAGCGCGTGCCGTCCCTGCGGAGATGTTCCACCTCGAACCGCGCTTCCCCGGTCGTCATCACCTCCCGGATCCTGTCCTCCATCAGGGCGGCACTCTCCGGCGTGTCGAGCATCTGGACCTTCAGTCCTTCGGAGTCCTCCCGGGAATAGCCGTGGAGGTCCAGCAGCCGCTGGTTGGCGTAAAGAAAGTGGCCGTCCATGTCGTGCACGGCGATCGCCAGCGGAGCAAATTCGAAGAGCTCGGCAAGGATGCGGACCTGCTCCTCGACCCTTTTCCGGTCCGTAATATCGCGCGTGCTTCCCTGCACCTCGACCGGGTTTCCATCTTCGTCGAAAAGCCAGCAGGCGGTGATCTCGATGTCCTTGACCGACCCGTCCTTGCAGTGCTGCTGGATCTCCAGCGTCATGGACCGGGTGCGCTCCGCCGGGGGCTTCCCCAGTTGCATGGCCAGTTCAGTCATGACCGGTTCAACAAAGGATTCCACCACGTATTGATGGAAGGGAATCTCCTTGACCTCCTCGGGGGTGTAGCCGCTCAGCGCCGTGACCGAAGGGCTGACGTACGTGAAGCGGCCGTCCAGCGTCATGGTCCAGATCACGTCGGTCGAATTGTCGGCGAGGATGCGATACATATGCTCGCTCTCACGCAGGGCCTTCTCGGCAAGCTTCCGCTCAGTGATGTCCCGGGCCACGGCCTGAAAGGCAACCGCTTCTCCCTCTTGGAAGAGAAGCTGCGTGTTCTGCCCGAGCCAGAGGTCTTGGCCGTCTTTCTTGACAATGGGATACTCCAGATACGTGTTGGAGATTTCCTTCACATACTGGAGACCGAAGTGACGGGTCACCATATGGAGTGCATCCGGCCGGATCAGAGCCGAGAAATGCATCCCCACGATTTCTTCTTCGCGGTATCCCGCAATACGGAGCGCCGCCGGGTTCACAAAGGTGAAATGACCCGTGGCGTCGGTACGGAAGACGATGTCGCTTGCATTTTCGACCAGCGTCCGGTAACGCTCCTCGCTCTCCCGCAGGGCCTTCTCGGCCTGACGGCGATCTTCATCCGCCTTTTCCAGCTCCCGGATTCGCCGTTTCAGCGCGGCGATTTCCTCGGCCGGCCCTTTCTTTCCTCCGTCCTGATGGATCATGGAACTCCCTTCACTGGCCGGATGTGCACCGGATCGGCAGTCGCCCCCCTCCATTCCCCCGAACAAAAAAAACCCCGTTTCTCGTTCAAAAGAATCGGGGTCTCGGTGGTCGATTCATCGGCATCACCGTCTGCTCCTGAAATTGGCCGGAACCTGCCTACTGTTCCTGTCGCTCCGATGCCTGGAAAACTGCCGCCAGTATAGCGCCGGAATCACACAAGTCAAGTTCTTTGGGTGGCAACCTATCAATATTATGGTATATTAGCTTCATCAGAATCGGTGGGAAAGGAAACAGCTCTTGCGCATCCTGGTTCGCGGCGGAAGCATCCCGGCGGGTGCCGGCGTAGAGAAAAGCTACGTGGAGATCCTGAGGCATTGGGGGGCCTCCCGGGGAATCAAGGTCCTGAACCGCTCCCGCGCCGGCGAGACGTCCTTTGACGCCGTCGACACGTTCCGGGAGGACGTCGAGCCTCTCCGGCCCGATATCCTGATCCTTCACTTCGGTGTGGACGACGCCTTCTTTCCGGTCTACCGCTCCGAGTTCAAGGAAAACCTGGTCCGGGTGGTGCACCGGTCGCGAACCCTGGTATATCCTCCGTCCATTGTTCTCCCGACGTCCCATCTCTGGGACGATCCCTTCGAAATGGACGCCCTCGGCATTTACTACCGGACCATCCGGGAAGTGGCAGCGGATCTGGACTGCATAATGGCGCCCATCCACACCTTCTGGGCGGGTATCGTCACGGAGCGGGGACTGCGTCAGGAGGAACTGGTTCAGAATGACCCCCGGCTTCCCAATGAAAGGGGACATTTGCTGATCGCCGAGGCCGTCACGGCGACTTTGAACTCCCTTCCTGCCATCGGATGGAAGCGGCCTGATGGTAGTGGACCGAAGCCGCCGCCCATGCTATGAAGCGAATCAGATTCCAAAAATCCGAATGGAGGACACTCATGAGAAGATGGCTTTTTATCCCGGTGGCGGCGCTGATTGCGCTTCTCTTCTGCGGCACAGTGCTGGCGCTGGAGTTTTCGGCGGACATGGTGAGCACCGGCAAGGGCGGCAAAGGGATGGTCTCGAAGGTTTATATGAAGGACAACAAGTTCCGATGGGAATCGAAGCAGGAGGAAACCTATACGATCTCCCGGCAGGACCTGCTGAAGACCTGGATCGTCATGCCGAAGCAGCGAAGCTACATGGAAGTGAAGTTTGATCCCTCCAAGGATCAGTCGCCCAGAGAAAAGATGTCAGGCGAAGTCAGCCGGAAGCTGATCGGTACGGAAACGATCGACGGGCACCCGGCAAAGAAATATGAAGTCACGGTACAGAGCGGGAAACGGCAGACGAAATCGTACCAGTGGCTGGCGACGGACCTGAACAATTTCCCCATCAAGCAGGCGGCGGTGGACGGAAGTTGGGGCATGGAATACCGGAATATCCGGATGGGAGGCCAGCCCGACAGCCTCTTCGAAGAGCCGAAAGGCTTCAAGAAGATGGCCATGCCCGGCATGCCGCGCGCGCCGCGCCGCTGAGGAAACCGGGCCGATGGAACTGTCCTCCCGATATGTCGGAACCCCTCTGAAGCCATATGAAACGTTCGTGACCTGGCGGCAGACGACGAATTACGCCGCCGCGCTGGGCGACGGCAATCCTCTGTATCTCGACGATTCGCTGCCCGGGGGAATCGTCGCCCCGCCCATGTTCTGCGTCGCCGCCACCTGGCCCATCACGGAGCGGATCGCCGACTTCATCGAATCGGCGAAGTTCCCGAAAGAGATCGTCAACACGCAGGTCCATTACACGGAGCACCTTACCATTCACCGGCTCGTCCGCCCGGGGGACATGCTCACCGTGAAGGGCCGCATCGCGGCGATCATCCCCCGCAAGGCGGGAACCCTCTTTGTCATCCGCTACGATGCCGAAGACGCGGCGGGGATGCCCGTCTTCACGGAGCACATCGGCGGCATGATGCGGGGAGTCCAATGCACAGACCAGGGCCGGGGTGGAGAAGACCTGCCCCTGGCGCCGTCCTTTGAGGCCCCCGGGGAATCCCTCTGGGAAACACCGGTCTTCGTGGACCGGACGGCCCCCTTCGTTTACGACGGCTGCACCAACATTCATTTCCCCATCCACACCTCCGTGGCCTTCGCCCGGGCCGTCGGTCTCCCGGACATCATTTACCAGGGGACGGCCACGCTGGCCCTGGCCGCCCGGGAGGTTGTGAACCGCGAGGCGGAGGGAGACCCGCGGCAGGTCCGGTCCATTTCCTGCCGTTTCACCGGCATGGTGATTCCCGGGACGGAGATCCGTATCCGCCTGGTCGGAAGAGCGACGGATGACGGGGACAGGCACTGTTTCTTTGAGGTCCTGAACTCCGAGGGAAAGCAGGCCATCCGCGACGGGGCGATCGTCCTCGGCACGGCCTGATCCACCCCGACAACCCATGAGCAGGGTCCGGCCGTTTCCCGGCCGGGCCGTCCCATCCCCCTACCCGTCTCATCCACAAGGAGGGAGCCATGACCTGGCAGAACCTGAACCTTACCTGGCACTACGTTGAAAAGTGGGCATCAAAAAAGTCGGAGGCCGAGGCCCTGGTCTTCGGTGACGAGCGCCTCACCTGGGGTGATTTCAA
>CAZXMK010000205.1:0-5491 GCA_964641935.1 uncultured Syntrophaceae bacterium | reverse complement strand
CTGGGCAGCTGCCCTCCGTGGTGTTCCATGATCAGGCGGGCGGCACGCTGGAGGTTCAGGGCCCGGGCATAGTAGCCCAACCCTTCCCAGGCCTTCAGCACCTCCTCCGGTCCGGCTTCCGCAAGGGAGCGGATGTCGGGGAAGCGCTCCATCCAGCGGCGGTAGGCAGGGATCACGGTGTCCACCCTCGTCTGCTGGAGCATGACCTCGGAAACCAGGACCTCGTAAGGATCCCGGGTCGTCCTCCAGGGGAGGTCCCTGGCATTGGCAGCAAACCAGGCCAAAAGACGCCGGGCCCCTCTCGCGGGGTCCACAGACTGAAACGGCATCAGCCTCTCAGAACCTGCAGGCTGTCGGCGGTGGCGACCGGAGACTTGTGACAGTGGACGAGTTTCCACTCAGGGGCTTCCGGTGTCCCGGTATCGTGGAAAACCCGTGTTTCGTGGTGGCTCTTGTGGGTCACCCTATCCCCGCACACCGAACGGATCATCAGCGTGAATGTGACGATGGCCACCGGCCCGTAGATCTGGACCTTCGGGTTCAGGATCTCCTGCTCCACCGTCCCCCCGTCTCCCAGGACCGCGGCGTGAACCTTGATCTCCCTCAGGTGGAAGTCGATCCCGTCGATCCGCTCCGGGCTGATGTACCACTCGAAGAAGGTCACGTCGTCCGCCGTCGTGGCCCTGTACAGCTCGGCATCTCCCTCCCGGATGCTTCGGAGGTTCTTTTCCAGCACCTCCAGGACCTCCCTGCGCCGTGAAGCCGCCCTTTTTGCCGGACGCTCCTCCCTGCGGCCCTTTACCCCCTCAAACAGCTCGATCTGCAGATCTTCCGGCTCCGTCATCCCGATCGCCCTCCGCTCTTTCAACGGTTCCATCGCTTTTTCATTATAAGGGGAAAGCCCAGGTCAAAGACAGGCCATTTGCAATCCACCGTTCGTATCAGTTAGAATTCGGTTGGGCCGTTCGGGCCCGTTGCCTGTCGAAAAAATCACGAGGAGGGAAAAGTTATGGCAAAGGCTGTTGTCGACAAGGATACCTGCATCGCGTGCGAGGCCTGCGTGGGAGTCTGCCCCGTTACCGCCATCAGCATGGTTGACGGCAAGGCGTTCGTCGATCCCGACACCTGCGTCGAGTGCGGCGCCTGCGTGGCCACCGGCCCCGTCAGCGCCATTTCCCAGTAACCGACGTTTCGTTCCGCAAACTTGTCCATTTCCCCTGCAAGGGGATGGGGGCCTGTCGAGGACTTCCTCGACAGGCCCCTCCTGTTTTTTTCACCCCTCTGCTATACTTTCTGCGAGGGGGTGATGTGATGAAGCAGGAAATCAAGCTGGCGCTTGAATGGCTGCTCGTACTGGAGAACGAGGGGTACGAAGGCGTCCTGGTGGGCGGCGCTGTGCGCGACCTCTTCCTCGGACTTCCCATCACGGACATCGACATCGCCACCTCAGCTCCCCTGGAACGGGTTCTCCAGCTCTGGCCCGAAGCCAAGCCGGTCGGCAGGCCCCCTCTCCAGACCGCCCTCCTCCAGTGCGGGTCAGTCCCCATCGAATTCTGTTCATACTGCGGATTCAACCTCGAGCACGATCTCAACCGGAGGGATTTCACCGTCAACGCCATGGCCCTGACCCGCGACGGGACGCTCGTGGACCCGATGGGGGGAGAGAAGGACCTCACCCGCAGGCGGCTGCGCTTCAACGGGAAAGCCGCCGACCGGCTGGAGGAAGACCCTGTCCGGGCCGTCCGCCTTTTCCGCTTTGCCGCCACCCTTCCCCTTTTCACGGTCGCACCCGATTCCGAGTCGGCCTGCCGCGATCCAAAAGTCAGCCGAGACCTTGCGCGCATCCCCGGCGAGAGAATCGGGCGCGAACTTCGAAAAGCGCTCGAAGGGGACATCGGCCTTTTTCTCGATCTCCTGAACGGGACCGGCCTCCTGGGGATTGTCCTCCCCGAAATCGAAGCCCTGAAAGGGATCGAGCAGGACCCCGAGAAACACCCCGAGGGGGACGCCTACCTCCACACGCGACTTTGCCTCGGCACCGTGCAGAAGCTGACCTCAGACCCGGTCACCCGGGCCGCCGCCCTCTTCCACGACGTGGCGAAAGCCCGCCCCGGGCAGCGGGAAGACGGGACTTTCCCCTTCGAGGGACATGAGCAGGAAGGCGCCGAGCGGGTACGCGCGATGGCCCGGCGGTGGGCCTGGCCCCAGGAATTCGCCGAATCGGTTTCGAGCCTCGTGCAGTGGCACCGGCTTCCCACGGCCGCCTGGCCCGCCGAGGGACTCACGCGACGGATCCGGGCCTACGGGGAAGGATGGCTGGAACGCCTCTTCGTCCTGGGGTACGCCGACGTCCTTGCCGGAACCGGCCGCCTCATGCCCTGGATGGAGAACCGGGCCCGGGCCCTGGCCGCCTCCTTCCGCCTTGAACAGGCCGGCCGCCTCCTGGACGGCCGGGAAGTCATGGAAATCCTCGGTCTGGATGAAGGTCCCCGGGTCGGCGAGCTCCTGGAAAAGCTGGACGAAGCCGTAGCCGGGGGGGAAGTCGCCACGCCCGAGGAAGCCCGGGCCTGGCTGATTCGAAACAGCCGGTAAGCGCCTTGAAGCCCCTTACGAAAGGAGTGTCGCTCCCATGCAGGCAATCCGCGTTCATTCCCCTGGCCCGGCGGCGGTCCTGAAGCTGGAGGAAACGCCCCTCCCGGACCTTTCCGAAGGGCAGGTCCTGGTCCGGATCCGGGCCGCTGCGGTCAACCACCTGGACATCTGGATGCGGCTCGGTTCCGTCTTCGCCCCCATGCCGATCACGCCTGGAAGCGAGGGGGCGGGGACGGTCGAGGCGATCGGATCCCAGGTGAGCGATTTCAGGCAAGGGGACGACGTGATCGTGACCCCCTGGATCTTCCCCGACCGCCCCTACACCGACCCGCCCAATCTCTCGGTGCGGATCTTCGGCGTTTCCCTGGACGGGTGCTATGCCGAGTTCGTCGCCGCGCCCGCCAGCGCCCTGCTTCGAAAACCGGCGGGCCTGACCTTCGAGGAGGCCGGTTCCCTGCTCCTGACGGGAACGACCGCCTACCGGACGGCCATCACCAGGGGCAACCTGCAGCCCGGCGAAAGCATCCTCGTGGTGGGAGCCACCGGGGGTATCGGGATCGCGGCCGTGCAGCTGGCCCGTGCCGTGGGAGCCCGGGTTTTCGCCACCACGAGAGATCCCCGCAAGGGGGCCCGCCTCTATGACCTGGGAGCGGAGGCGGTTCTCGATTCAGGAAGCGACTTTTCCGCGGAAGTCCGCCGACTCACCGGCGGCCGCGGCGTCGATCTCGTCCTGGAGACGGTTGGGAAAGCAACGTGGGGGCGCAGCATCGCATCCCTCCGGAGGGGCGGGCGCATCGCTTTCTGCGGGTCCACCTCCGGCGCGGAAGTCCACCTGAACCTGCAGGAGATCTACCGCAAGGAGATCACGGCTTTCGGGACGTATGGGGGAACCCCCGAGGAAATCCGGAGGGTTATCCGCCTTGCGGAGGAAAAGCGCCTCCGCCCCGTTATCGACACCATCCTGCCGCTCCGGGACGCGGCTAACGCCCACGAGCGCATGGAGAAGGCGGAGCATTTCGGGAAGATCGTCCTCGCCCCGTGATCCGGTTTTCGTGCGGAAATCTCAGGCGGTCCGGCGGCTCTTCCGGATCGTGAGGAGAAAGAAGAAAAGGGCCCCCACCAGGATGATGGCGGCGCCCGAAGTGAGGTTGTAGCGGTAGGAAAGGTCCAGGCCCAGGAATATGAAAAGGGCGCTCCAGGCGGAAGAAACCGCCATCATGGAGGCGAGGGAACGGCAGGAGCGCTCCGCCAGGCTCGGCGGAATCGTGAGGAGCGCGATCACGAGGATGAGTCCCACGGCATGGATCGCAACCACCGTCCCGGCGGCCACCAAAAGCAGGAGGAGCGTGTAGAGGGGCGAAATGCGGACGCCCCGCGTGGCGGCAAACTCCGGGTCATAGGAAAGCACCAGAAGGTCCCGGTATTTCAATCCCACCGCCGCGGCAATCAGAAGCGTCGTAAACGCCATCATCCAGAGCTCCCGGGAGCTCACGGTGAGGATGCTCCCGAACAGGAGGCTCATGAGGTCGGCCCGGTATCCCGGGGACAGGTCCACGAAGAGAACCCCCAGGGCCATCCCAACCGCCCAGAGGACCCCCACGGCCGTATCGGAACGGTGTCTGCTGTTGACCGTGAGAGCCGCCAGGAGAACCGCCATGGCGAGGCTGAACCCCAGGGCGCCGAAAAACGGCGAGAAACCCAGGAAAACCGCGAGCCCGATGCCTCCGTAGGCCGAGTGTGCGATCCCTCCGGCCAGGAAGACCAGGCGGTTGGCCACCACCAGGGTGCCGATGATCCCGCAGGCAAGGCTGACCCAGAATCCAGCCAGCAGGGCGTTCCTCATGAAGGAAAACTGCAGGGCTTCAAGCATGATCCTCCCCCTCCTTCTCCCCGCCGTTCTCGTGCCGGTGCAGCACCCGGTGCGGAATCCCGTGGGCGATCAGTTCCACCGGGCAGCTTCCATAGGCCGCCTGGACCATTTCACCGGTCAGTTCGGCCCGGTCATGATAGAAAAGACGCCGGTTGACGCAGGCCACCGAGGTGGCGCAGCTTGCGATGGCCGTCAGGTCATGACTCACCATGACGATCGTGAGCGTCCGGTTCAGCTCACGCAGGATCTCGTACAGGGCCGCCTGGGTCTGCACGTCCACGCTGGCCGTGGGCTCGTCGAGGAGCATCAGGGCCGGGCGGACCGCCAGCGCCCGGGCGATCGCCACCCTCTGGCGCTGCCCCTGGGAAAGCTCCCCCACCCGCTTTCGGCGAAGGTCGAGGATGCCCAGCCTCTCCATGGATTCTTCTGCAACACGCCGGTCTTCCGCGGTAGGTGTCCATCGCGCCGCCGTCCCGCTGAAGCGCCCCATGAGCACGACATCCTCTACCGAAACCGGGAATTCCCGGTTTCGGCCCGTTTCCTGCGGAACGTACCCCACGCGCTGGACCGACTCGCGGGGCGAACGTCCCAGCAGCCGGACGGTTCCCTCCTGGGGTTCCAGAAGCCCCAGGATTACCCGGAGAAGCGTGCTTTTCCCCCCGCCGTTCGGCCCTATGACCGCGAGGAACTCCCCCTGCCGGACGGCCAGCGACACGCCTTCCAGGACAGACTCCGAGCCGTTGTAGGCGAACCGGACGTCCCGCAGTTCGATGTCGATCTCCCGATTCTCCACGATTCGCCCTCCCACTACCGGCAGAGAAACCGAGCCCTAGCGGGCTGCCTGCCGGAAAGCCCGGGCAACCTTTCTCAGGTTGTCGGCCCAATGGGCGGCAAGCGGATCGGCCTCCACGAGCCTGGCTCCGATCGAGGACGCGATCGTGCTTGCGCTGCGGGAAGAAAAGCGGGGGTCGACGAAGACAACCCGGATCTTCTTCTCTCCAACCTCTCCAGATGTGAAGAAGACGGTGC
>CAZXMK010000204.1:3045-5501 GCA_964641935.1 uncultured Syntrophaceae bacterium | reverse complement strand
ATTCGTTGGGGCCGAAGACGTTGAAGAACTTGAGGCCCGCCATGTGCTGGTCTGCGCCGCGCTTCAGTGCCCAGAGGTCGAAGAGCTGCTTCGAGTAGCCGTACATGTTGATGGGCCGGAGGAGCGCCGTGGTCTCGTCGTCGTCGGAAAAACCCAGGGAGCCGTCGCCGTAGGTGGCTGCGGAGCTGGCGTAGAGGAAGCGGATGCCGTTCCGGATCGCCCAGTCGGCGAGGCGGCAGGAGTACAGGTAGTTGTTCGTCCAGAGGTAGTCGGCGTCCTTCTCCGTCGTGGACGAGCAGGCGCCCATGTGGACCACGGCCCGGACCGTGAAGGGCACCTGGTCGGCGTAGATCATCTTGAGGAAGTCGTCCTTGTGGATGTACTCGACGAACCGGCGGTTCACGAGGTTTTTCCACTTGTCGGAGGTCCCCAGGCGGTCGACGACGACGATGTCCTCGATTCCCTCGCTGTTGAGCTTCCACACGAAGGCGCTGCCGATAAAGCCGGCGCCGCCGGTGACGACGATCATGCCCGTGTCTTCCTTCCGCATGGTTGTAACGCCTCTCGCGCTTCCCGGCCCCGCTACAGGGCTTCGGCCGCCTTCTTCACCGCCGCCCGGATCTGATCCAGCCGCCCCTCGGGCATCCGGATCGGGAGGCCCAGGAAGAGGGTCCGCCCCAGGAGGTCGTGGGCCTGCGGATATTGGCGGATGCTGTAGTCCACCTTCCCCCGGTAGATGGGGTTCGTGAAGGGGAAGCTCTTCGGGTTGGCCGTGGACCAGGCGATCAGGTGCTCCCAGTTGGCCAGGTAGTGCCACTTGTTTTTCTTGAAGCAGACCGTGTCGACGCCCCCCGCGCCGAGGGCCGCCTGAAAGGCCTCCGCCTGCGCCTCCGTGGGGAAGTGGAAGGCCAGGTGGGTCGCCGTGTCCCCGTCCGGGTCCGGGATCGCCCGGAATCCGATCCCCGGGACGCCCGAGAGGATCTCCTTCACGGCGGCCTTGTTCTTCTTCTGCTCCGCGATGATGAAGTCGAGCTTGCGGAGTTGGGCGAGGCCCAGGGCGCCCTGGAGCTCGTTCATCCGGTAGTTGAAGCCGAGGATGGTGCGGCCCTCCATGGCCCGGCTGACCTTCGGGTTGTGGTCGTGCCCGTGGTCGTGGTACCAGTCGGCCCGCTCGTAGAGGTCCTTCCGGTCCGTCAGGATCATCCCGCCCTCGCCGGTGGTCAGCGTCTTGTAGTAGTCGAAGCTGAAGGTTCCCATCTCCCCGAACGTGGCCAGCTTTTTGCCCTTGTAGCTCCCGCCGACGGCCTGGGCGTTGTCCTCCAGGACCATCAGGTACAGGCCGCGGCAGACCTCCATGATCCGGCCCATGTCCGCCGGGGCGCCGCACATGTGAACGGGGATCACGGCCTTTGTGTAGGGCGTGACCTTCCGGGCGATGTCGGCGGGGTCCATGTTCAGGGACGCGTCAATGTCGGTGGCGACCGGAATGGCCCCCACCTCCAGGACGGACTCGTAGGTGGCGATGAACGTGAAGGCCGGGACGAGGACCTCGTCGCCGGGGCCGACGCCCATGGCCGAGAGGGCCACCTTCAGGGCCGCCGATCCGGACGTGACGCCCAGGGCATGGGCGGCGCCGTGGTAGCGGGCAAACTCCTCCTCGAACCGGCGCACCTTGAAGACGCCCTTCCGCTCCTGGTCGAAGCCGTAGCGCATGAAGACGCCCGTCTCGAGGACGTCCAGTACTTCCTGTTTCTCCTCGCTGCCGATCAGTTCCATTCCGGACATGGCTTTTTCTCCATCCTTCTTTACGTTATGGGTGGCCCGGGCGGACGCTCAGAGGGCGTCCCGGTAAATGTCGATGGCATCCTCCAGGGTGATCTTCCGGGGATTGTTGGCCAGGGGGCGCGCCACGGTGAGGGCCACGTCCGCCAGGGCCGGCAGGTCCTTCTCGGCGATGCCGAATTCCTCCAGGGTCATCGCAAGGCCACAGTCCTCGATGAGGAGCTCCACCGCGTCCAGGGCGAGCGTGGCGGCGTCCCGCATCGAGATTCCCTCCACCTCCTGTCCCATGACCTCGGCCAGGACGGCAAATTTGTCGATGGCTCCGGGGAGGTTGTAGGCCATCACCGCGGGAAGCATCAGGGTGTTGGCCATCCCGTGGGGGATGCCCCAGGCGCCTCCCAGGGGATACGAGAGGGAGTGGACCGCCGTGACGCCGGCGTTGGCCAGGCCCAGGCCCGCGTAAAGGCTCCCCAGGAGCATGCGCTCCCTGGCTTCCATGTCGCTTCCGTTGTGAACGCAGGTCCTGAGGTTCTCGGCGATGAGGCTGACGGCCTCCAGGGAGATCGCCTCGCTCATGGGTGATGCGTTGATGGAGGTGTACGACTCGATGGCATGGCAGAGGGCGTCGATCCCCGTGGAGGCGGTGGCCTGCGCGGGCAGGCTCAGGGTCAGTT
>CAZXMK010000204.1:0-3035 GCA_964641935.1 uncultured Syntrophaceae bacterium | reverse complement strand
GCGACTTCGGGGTACAGGTAGGGGCTGTTCATGCCCTCTTTCTTCTTCAGGTTCTTTCGGACGAAGACGGCTGTGAAGGTGACTTCGCTGCCGGTACCGGCGGTGGTGGGGACCATGATGGTCGGAAGGCCCGGGCCGGGGACCTTGTTCAGTCCCAAGTAATCCACGGCCTTGCCCTTGTTGCCGGCCAGTGCGGCCACGGCCTTGGCCACGTCCATGGCGCTGCCGCCTCCGATCCCCACGACGAGATCGCACTTGCCCTTCAGCGCGGCCTTTGCGCCTTCGTCGGCCCGCTCCAGGGCCGGTTCCGGCTCCACTCCGTCAAACAGCGAATAGCGCAGGCCGCTCTTGTCGAGCAGGTCCTTCACGGTTTTCCGGAAGCCCGCCTCGGCAAGGGCGTGATCGAGAACGACCAGGGGGCGTGCCCCCCCCAGTTCCCGGATGTGGTCGGCCAGGCCGCGGAAGGAGCCCGTGCCGAAAACGATCTTTTTTGCCCCCGTATAGGTAAACGGTCGGATCATCGTTTTTTCCCTCCTGTTCCGCCGCCGAAGCGGCCAAGGTGTTGAAACAAGGCATGCTTATACATGATGAGGGACTCGATGGAAAGGGAAAAAACGGGACGGCCGGTCCGGGCAAACCCCGGTTTGCTTTGCCTTTTCCGGGAGGTGTGATAGGAGGAGACCCATGAATCCTTGGAAAACACCGCGCCGCATCGTCCTCACCTGCGCCCGGGGCATGGTGCCTTGCCTACTCGAGGAAGTCGCCGGGCTGGGAGTTCCCGTCCGCATGGAGACGGACACGGCCGTAGAGACCGAAGGCACCCTTCTGGACTGTTTGCGGCTGAACCTCCGGCTCCGGACGGCCCACAGGGTCCTGTATCACCTCGAGACCGTCGCGGCCGACGGCCCGGGCGCGCTCTACGGGGGGATCACGGACCTCCCCTGGGAGGAGTACCTCCACGAGGACGGCTACCTGACGGTGACCTGCACGGTGAACCACCCCACCATCAACGATTCCCGCTTCGTGAACCTGAAGGCCAAGGACGCCGTCGTGGATCGCATGAACGCCCGGAGGGGCCGCCGCCCGGATTCCGGACCGGAGCGGACCGGGGCGGTCGTCCATGTCCACTGGCAGGGAAACCGGGCCGACATCTTTCTCCACACCTCCGGGGAGCCTCTGTCCCGCCGGGGATATCGGCGGATCCCCATGGCGGCGCCCATGCAGGAGACCCTGGCAGCGGGAGTCCTCATGGCGGCCGGCTGGAGGGGGGAGGGGAACCTCGTCAATCCCATGTGCGGGAGCGGCACCCTGGCCGTCGAAGGGGCCCTGATGGCCCTGAACCGAGTCCCGGGTCTCCTGCGGGAGCATTTCGGATTCATGTCGATCCGGGGCTTCCCCGGGAAGGAATGGGAGGCTCTCCTCCGCCAGGCCCGGAAAAATGAGAAGCGCAGTTTCCGGGGCCGGATCGTCGCCACCGACATCGACCGGGAGGCCGTGGCGGCGGCCCGGCAGAACGCCCAAAGGGCCGGCGTCGAGGAGCACATCTCCTTCTCCGCCGGCGACTTCATGCGGACGCGGGTTCCCTCCGGGGGAGGGCTCGTGGTTTTCAACCCGCCCTACGGGGAGCGCCTGGGGGACCAGGCCGGCCTCGAGGACCTTTACCACCGCATCGGCGACTATCTGAAAAAATCCTGCCAGGGCTACACCGGGGCCGTCTTCACGGGGAATCTGGCCCTGGCCAAGCGGGTCGGCCTCCGCACCAGCCGGAGAATCCCCTTCTACAACGGGGACATCGAGTGCCGGCTCCTCCTGTACGATCTGTACGAAGGCAGCCGGAAGCCGGACCGCGGCGTTTGAATTTTCGCCCTTCGTAGGGTAAGAAGAAAAGGACCGTCGCGGTGAGGAGCGATTCATGGGAGACATGACAAGGCAGCCGATCGGTGTGTTCGACTCCGGCGTGGGGGGGCTGACGGTGGTGCGGGCCCTGATGGAGCGGCTGCCCTTCGAGCATATCATCTATTTCGGGGACACGGCCCGCGTTCCCTATGGCGTCAAGTCCGTTGAGACGGTTTCCCAATACGCCACAGAGATCACGGATTTCCTTCTGAAGAAAGGGGTCAAGCTTCTCATTATTGCCTGCAACACCGTCGCCGCCGTGGCCGGAGAGGCGGTGCGGAGCCGTTCTCCCGTGCCGGTGCTGGACGTCATCGATGCCGGTGCCCGGACGACCATCCGGGAGACCCGTTCCCGCCGCGTCGGCGTCATCGGGACGCCCGCCACGGTCAACAGCAACGCCTACGCCCGGGCCATCAGTGCCCTCGATCCGGCGGTCCACGTCTTCTCCCAGGCCTGTCCCCTGTTTGTGCCGCTGGTGGAGGAGGGGTGGCTCGATCACCCGGTGACCCGGCTGACGGCAAACGAGTACCTCAAGCCCGTCCTGGCGGAGCACGTGGATACGCTCGTCCTGGGTTGCACCCACTATCCCCTCCTGAAGCCGCTCCTGGAGAAGATCGCGGGCCCGAACGTCCGCCTGGTGGACTCGGCCGAGGCGATGGCGGATGCCACGGCGGACCTCCTGACGGAGCTGCACCTGGTGAACCCGCTCCGGGAGAAGCCGGCCTATTCCTGTTACGTAAGCGACGTTCCCTTCCGGTTCCACACCATGGCCGAACGGTTCCTCGGCCGGACGATCGCCCACGTCGAGCTGGTGAAACTCTAAGCGATGGAACGGGTCGTCGTCACCGGGCTGGGAACCCTCAACGCCATCGCCAGGAGCGCCCCGGAATTCGCCGGGGCCCTGCGGGATGGCCGCTGCGGCATCGGGCCGTTTTCGGTTTTCGACCCCTCGGCCTTCCGGACGCAGATTGCCGCGGAGGTGAAGGACTTCAATCCCCGCGACCATATCCCCCGGCAATACCCGATCAAGCGCATGTCCCGGGCGGACCTGCTCGGGCTTGCCGCCACCCTGGAGGCCCTGAAAGACGCCGGGCTGGACCCGCTTCCGCCGGAGCTGGCGGAGGAGACGGGCGTCGTCA
>CAZXMK010000203.1:0-5517 GCA_964641935.1 uncultured Syntrophaceae bacterium | reverse complement strand
GACGGCTGGAGCGAGCCGTATTTCGACGAGGGCGGCGCGGGGATCATGATGTCGACCTTTTCCGCCCCGTTCTTCCAGAGGCCCGGGGGACGGAGCAAGTTCAAGGGCGTCGTCACGGCGGACATCTCACTGGGCTGGCTGGTGGAGGTCGTGTCCCGCATCTCCATCACCCCCTCCGGGTACGCCTTTCTGCTCTCCCGCAACGGTGTCTTCATGAGCCATCCGGAACGGAAGCTGATCCTGCGGGAGAGCATCTTCAGCATCGCCGAGGAAAAGGGCGATGCGGCGCTCCGGGATGCGGGACGCCGCATGGTTCGGGGGGAGACCGGGTTTATGCCGGCCCCGGGCGGTTTCACACCGGAAACGTCTTGGCTTTATTATGCTCCCCTTCCATCCACCGGATGGTCCATCGGGGTCGTCATCCCCGAGCGGGAGCTGCTGTCGGGCGTTCATCGCCTCACCCTGGTCGTTTCGGCCATTGCCGGGATCGGGTTGGCCGCCCTGCTCCTGCTGGTGGTCGGTGTCTCCCGAAACATCACGCGTCCCATCCGGGAGCTGGCCGCCCGGACCGGCGCCATCTCCCGGGGAGACCTGGATGTTCCCCTGCCGCCCATGCAGGTGCGGGACGAGGTGGGGGAATTGACGGCTTCGTTCGAGGAGATGCGCCTGTCCCTGAAGGAATATATCCGCAATCTCCGGGAGACGACCGCCGCCAAGGAGCGCATGGAGAGCGAGCTCCTGATCGCCCGGAACATCCAGATGAGCTTTGTCCCGAAGCGATCTCCGATTTTCCCGGCCGGCGCCGGTTTTGAGATATACGGGGCCCTGGAGCCGGCACAGGAGGTCGGGGGTGACCTGTACAGTTACTTTCCCGTCGACGAGGAGAATCTGTTCTTCGCCGTCGGCGATGTGTCCGGCAAGGGGATCCCGGCGGCCCTGTTCATGGCCGTTACGATTACCCTGATGAAGGGAATTGCCCGGCGAAGCGCTGATCCCGCGGACATCCTGGAGCAGATCAACGCGGAGCTTTGCGATGAAAACGATTCTCTGCTGTTCGTCACGGTGTTCTGCGGGATTCTGAATGTCAGGACGGGGGAGCTGCGATATTCCAACGCCGGACACAACCCGCCGGTTCTGCGCTCCCGGGGGAGCGGCGCTTACTGGCTTGACGTTCCGGAAGGGATTGTGCTGGGCGTCTCCGAGGAGGCCTCCTACCGGATGGAGCGCATCCGCCTCGGTCCGGGCGATCAGGTCATCCTTTACACGGATGGTGTGACCGAGGCGATGAATCAGGAGAAACGCTTTTACGGTGACGCCCGGCTGCTCGGGACCGTGGCTGAGGGCGAAGATTCGGATCCGGCAGGGCTCGTCGCGCGGGTTGTCCAATCGGTACATAGGTATGCCGGTGCCGAACCCCAATCGGACGACATCACGGTTCTGGCGGTCTGCTGGCAGGGGCCGCCCACCTCCGGCGGCGGCGATTCCGGAAAAGGGGGGGCCGGATGATAAAAAAACGAGGTGTCGGCTGGAGATCGGGCGGGTGGCTGTCTATCCGGGAAACTTCGCGTCCAGGAGCCTTACCCCCATGAGGCCCAGGATGGTACTGCACGCCAGCATCGCGGCTTCCAGGACCAGGAGCGTCGCCGCCGTTCCGGTGGAATCGAGCGGGAGGAGATAAACGATCGGCGGAGGCGCCAGGGAAATCGCTCCAAACAGGGCGCCGATTACGATCTTCTTCCTGAGGAAAGGCGTGCCGACCCTGCGGAACCGAACCCGGGCGTCGATGATGCCCGAGACCAGGGCGGCGGCGATCGTGACGGGCAGGCAGACGGCCATGATCCGGACGGATGCCGCTAGGTCCGCTTGCAGTGGTCCCCGGACCATCAGCAGGAGCGCAGTCAGGACAACAAGAAGAAAAGCCAGGGCCTGCGGGGCATGGACGACCACGGGATGCATATGAAGATCCAGGATGCGCCGCCTCGACTCGGAGACCGGATGCCGGTAGGGCTCGAACATCTTGCGGGGAACGCCGCAGGCCGGGCAGACGTCGCGGAGTTCTTTCTCCTCTGCGATGAAGCCGCAGGCCTTACAGCGCAGCCATGCCTTCATGACGTCACCAAGAGAATCCGCTGATGATTTGATCTGTGTCGTTAACGACGAAGGGGATCGGCCTCAGAACTCCCGGAACGCTTCTTCTTTTGTTTCGCAGAGTTTGAAGATGGAACCGAAACCGGAGATGCGGAAGACGTCCTTGACGGGTCCCTGAAGCGAGGTGAATACCAGGCGCCCGTCCTTCCCTTTCAGGGTCTTGGCGAAAGCCAGAATGCTCCGCAGGCCGGCGCTTGATATATAATCCAGGGCGTGCAGGTCCAGCAGGAAATAGCGGTATCCCTCCCCGGAGAGACGGGTCAATTCCTTCTCGAAATCGGCTGCCGTCACCGCGTCGATCCTGCCTTTTGGTGTGACGGTGATGATGTCCCGCTCCACGGTAATGGTGTCTCGTTCAACAGTGGTCGTGATTTCCATGGTTCCTCCATCGCCGTGTGTTACGTCTTGTGAGCCGTTCTTTTCTCACAGATGCTTCGTCGTGTCAAAAAAAATGCAGGGCATCGAATCACTTTTCATATCCGGGCAGTCTATATGGGATTGGATGTTTCCGAAGTTCCCCGGCCTGGATTTCATCTGTCTTCCCGGCGAGCGTCCCGACGAAACTCTTGACATTCGTGTTTCCGCTGCCGTATGATCTTATGCTCTGCAGATGGAGTAATCGGTTGTTCCTTCCGAGAGGGAACACGCATTCTACAGCATTCGGAACGGATAGCCGGGTCCCGTGCAACGGCGGACTGTGAACCCCGTCAGGTCCGGAAGGAAGCAGCGGTATCAGAAACCGGCGTGTGCCGCGGGTCAACCTGGCTATCCTTTTTATTATCTCTGGTAAAGACACCTGTGGATTACCTCGTCCTGGCCAGGAAATGGCGACCTCAGCGGTTTGAAGATGTGGTCGGACAGGAGCCGGTTGTACAAACGCTCCGGAACGCCATTCGCAACCAGCGGCTGGCCCACGCATTCGTGTTCAGCGGTCCCCGGGGGGTGGGAAAGACGACTGTCGCCCGCATCCTGGCTAAGGCGGTGAACTGCGAGCATGGGCCGACGGAGACGCCTTGCAATGAATGCGTCCATTGCCGTGAGATCCGGGATGGTGTTTCGCTGGACGTCCGGGAAATTGACGGTGCATCCAACCGGGGCATCGACGAAGTCAGGGAACTGCGGGAAAATATCAAGTTTGCCCCCGTATCCTGCAGGTACAAGATCTACATCATTGACGAAGTGCACATGCTTACCCGGGAGGCCTTCAACGCCCTCCTGAAAACCCTGGAAGAGCCTCCCGGCCACACCCTGTTCATCTTTGCCACCACCGAAACCTCCAAGATTCCGGCCACCATCCTTTCCCGCTGCCAGTGTCACGACTTCCGCCGTGCCTCCATCGGCAGGATCGCGGAAAACCTGAAGGCCATTGCCGGAGCGGAGGGGGTTTGCCTGAGCGACCAGGCCCTGCGGTGGATCGCCGAAGCGGCCGACGGCAGCATCCGGGACGGCCAGAGCATCTTCGACCAGGTCATCGCCTATGCCGGGTTGTCCATCGAAGACAGCCAGGTGGAGGAGTTGCTCGGGTTTACCGAGCGGAAATTCCTGCCGCAGCTTTCCGAGGCGGTTTTCCGGAGAGATGCGGGTGCCTGCCTACGGCTTCTTCATGAAGGATACTATGCGGGGATGGACATGGCCAGATTCTTCGGTTCCCTCCTGGATCACTTCCGGAGCCTGCTCCTGGTGAAGATCCTGGGGGAAGAGACGGAGGTCCTGGAATTGAGCCGGGAGGAAAAAGCCCACCTGGCCGGGCAGGTTAAGGACGTCGGCCGGGAAGAACTCCAGCGTTATGCGGACATCCTGCTGGCTGAGGAGGAGTATGTCCGGAAGACCGGCAACCCGCGCCTGACCCTGGAGACGATCCTGATCCGAATGGCCTGCCTGGAACCGCTGTTGCCCATTGAACAGATGCTGGACAGGCTGGAGCGCATGGAATTGCGCCTGTCAGGCGGCCCGCAGGAGGGCGGAGGGGGGAACGGGACGGTGACCGGCCGGAGGGAGACGGCGGCCGCCGGGGGGCTGGAGCGGATGCCCTCCGAGGCGGATTCGGCGGCTCAGGGAACCGTGCGGGAAGCGACGCCGGAGGCAGGGGTACAGGACCGTCCATATTCCGGGGCCGTTCCGGCGGACGGGGATCCGGCGGCTCTTTGGGAGGGATTGAAGCAGTATATCAAGAACAATAGCTATCCACTGTGGTCGAAAATCGAATCCGGCCGTGTGAAGACCGTCGAGGACCAGCGGCTCGTGATCGGCTTCCCGACGGATTACGTCTTTCTGGAAGACCTTGAACTCCAGAAGAACCGCCTGCAGGAGCTGGCAGGCACCTATTTCGGCGGGCAACTCACGGTGCACCTGGAACCGGTAGCCCCGGAAGAGCCCGGAGCCAACGGGAGCAGGGAGCGGGAGGAGATCGACACAAGAAACCGGAAAAGGCAGGAAGCCCTGCACTCTCCGATGCTGCAGAAAGTCCTGGATCTTTTTGAGGGCGCAGAAGTGCGCGAAATTATATCGAAATAATCGACCGCAATGGCGGTGAAGGAGCATGCATGTCCCACAACTTCGGCAACATCGTGAAGCAGGCGAAGAAGATCCAGGAAAAAATGGCCAAACTCCAGGAAGAACTTGCCCTGAGAACCGTGGAGGCCAGCGCCGGCGGAGGCATGGTCACCGTGGTCGTGAACGGCCGGAACGAACTGCTGTCCATCCGGATCGAGCGGGATGTCGTCAATCCAGACGACCTGGAGATGCTGCAGGATCTCATCCTGGCCGCCGTCAACGAGGGGATGCGGAAATCCCAGGAGATGATGGCGACGGAGATGTCCAAGATTACGGGCGGCTTTAATATCCCGGGGATGGCCTGAGCGGGAACGTCCATGAATGGTTATGCGCCTCCCATCCGCCGCCTGATCGAGGAATTGTCCCGCTTCCCCGGTATCGGGGAAAAGACCGCCACCCGCCTGGCCACCTTCATTATCCGCGGATCCCGCGAAGATGCCCAGAGGCTGGCTGAGAGCATCGTCGATGTCAAGCGGAAGATCCACCTGTGTTCCGTCTGTTTTCACCTCTCGGAGGGAGACGTTTGTCCCATCTGCGCCGATCCTTCCCGGGACCGGGGCACCGTCTGCGTCGTCGAGGAACCGGATGCACTGATCGCCATCGAGGAAAGCCAGAGCTACCGAGGAACGTATCACGTTCTGCACGGGGCGTTGGCGCCTCTGGACGGCGTCGGGCCGGAACAGCTCCGTCTCCAGGAATTGCTTGAGCGCATCGTCCGGGGAGGAGTCCGGGAGGTGATCCTGGCCACGAATCCCAACGTCCAGGGTGAATCGACAGCCCTTCTGATCACGAAAATGCTCCGTCAGACGGACGTGA
>CAZXMK010000202.1:5009-5637 GCA_964641935.1 uncultured Syntrophaceae bacterium | reverse complement strand
ACCTCCGTCGTCATCGCCTCCAGCGATCCCAAGAACTGGTCCCAGGGCATCGACCTGGTGTGGATCACCGGCGCCTTCAACGAGAAGCGCTTTCAGGACATCAAGGACTTCCTCCACGGCCTGAACAGGATGTTCGTACGAATCCTCACCTTCCCCATGCCGGTCATCGCCGCCATCAACGGCCACGCCTTCGGTGACGGCAGCATCATGGCCTGCTGCTGCGACTTTCGCTTCATGAAGTCGGGCCGCGGCTTCTTCTGTTTTCCCGAGGTGGACATCAGCATCCCCTTCCTGCCGGGCATGCAGGCCATCATCACGAAGGCCTTCCCCTACTACAAGCTCCAGGAGGCGGCCTTCAGCGGGAAACGATACGGCGCCGACGAGCTGGCGGCCCACCACGTCATCGAGAAGGCCTGCCCCGACGAGGAGAACCTTCTGAAGGACGCCGTCGCCTTCGCCCGGACGTACCAGAAAAAGCGGCCCATCTTCGGCGAGATGAAGAAGCGGTTCCACAAGAACATTCTCGCCGCCATCGAGAATGAGGATCCGAAGTATATTGAATCCCTCAAAATCATGATGTAGCGGCCGCGGGAAACGTTCGGATGCTGCGTTGCGCTTCGTTCGTCGT
>CAZXMK010000202.1:0-4909 GCA_964641935.1 uncultured Syntrophaceae bacterium | reverse complement strand
CCTTGCCTGCAATCGTTTCGCACGGCCGCCCGGACGATTGCCCGCTGTGTGAAACAAAAGACAAGGTATGATGTAGCGGCCGCGGGAAACGTTCGGATGCTGCGTTGCGCTTCGTTCGTCGTCGCTGCGGCGTACAGGGAGTACGCCTCTCTCCTCCGACTCGCGCGCCTTGCCTGCAATCGTTTCGCACGGCCGCCCGGACGATTGCCCGCTGTGTGAAACGAAAAAGCAAGGTATGATGTAGCGGCCGCGGGAAACGTGATGTAGCGGCCACAGAAATAAAAGGGTAAAAGGGGACAGACTTCAAACTGTCCCCTTTTCCACATGCCCCGTGGCAGCCCCCGTGCCTGGACGTGCCGGCCATCCGCGGGGGCGCGGCCGGGGGTTTCCAGAGGAGCATTCAGGAAGCTTTTCCATCCCTCTGGCGGAACGCTTCACATGAAGTGGATCGGGGAAAAGCTTCCGCGACGGAGGAAGCCCCCGTGACAGCCCCCGCGCCCCGGACATACCGGCCATCCGCGGGGGCGCAGGAAGGAAGACGGAATGGCCAGGATCATCAACCGCTACATATTCCGGGAAATCGCCGTTCCCTTCGGCCTGACCCTGTTCATCCTGACGTTCGTCCTCCTCATGGGGAAAATCGTCCAACTGGTGAGCCTGATGGTCAACCGGGGTGTCGGCCTTCTCGACGTGGTCCTGCTCATCCTCTACCTGATCCCGTCCTTCCTGGTCTACACCATCCCCGTCTCGCTCCTTGTCGCGATCCTGATCGGCCTGGGACGCCTCTCGGGAGACAACGAGATCACCGTTCTCAAGTCCGCCGGCATGAGCCTTTACCAGCTTGCCATTCCGGCCGCGGTCTTCGCCGGGCTGGCGTTCCTCTTCACCGCCGCCGTGACGTTCCACCTCGTCCCCAGCGGAAACTCGGCGGCGAAGCATCTCGTCTACCAGGTGGCCCAGCAGCGGGCCGCCATGGGCATCAAGGAAAAGGTCTTCGTGGACGACTTCCGGGGGATTCTGATCTACGCCGACCGGGTTGCCGACAAGGCCGAATACCTGGAGGGGGTCATCATCTCCGACAACCGCATCACCGGCGAGCCCTCGACGATCATCGCCAGCCGGGCCTACCTGCTGGCCGACCCGGTCCGGATGGTGATCATCCTCCGGCTCTACCAGGGCAGCACCCACACGGTCGATGCGAGCCTCCAGAACTACCGGAAGCTGGACTTCCAGCTCTACGACGTGACCCTGGACCTGATGCCGGCCCTCGCCTCCGCAGCGGCCCAGAAATCGAGCACGGAAATGACGGCGAGGGAGCTGATCGAGCGGATCCGCAAGGCCGGCGCCGAGCCGGCGGCCCTGCGGGAACTGGCCATCGAGCTGAACAAGAAGATGACCATCCCCGTCTCCTGCCTCTGCTTCGGCCTCCTGGGCGTTCCCCTGGGAATCCGGGCCCACCGCTCCGTGAAGTCCCGGGGGATCACGGTCGGATTCCTGATCGCCCTGGCCTACTACCTGATCCTCATGGGCGGAGAGGCTCTGGCGGAACTGGGCCGGATCCACCCCGCCGTCGGCACCTGGACGCCGAACATCCTCTTCGGCGCCCTGGGAATCGTCCTGTTCGTCCTGGCCGCCCGGGAGCGTCCTTTCCCGGTCCCCCGCCGGCTGGAGGAAACGATCCGCCGCTGGCGGGAAAAGCGGAGGCCCGCCGAATGAACATCCTGGACCGGTATGTCACCAGGGAGTTTCTCCGGCTCTTCGGCACGATCGTGCTGTCGCTCCTTCTGCTGGCGCTCATGGTGGACTTCTTCGGAAAGATCCGCTACTTCATGAGCAACCATGCACCCGTGCGCCTGGTGGCCGCCCACTTCTTCTACATGATCCCCATGATCGTGGCCCAGACCATCCCGGCGGCGGTCCTCATGGCCACCCTCATGACCTTCGGCACCATGTGCCGTCACAGCGAGATCACCGCCATCAAGGCAGGCGGCGTCAGCCTCTACCGGCTTGCCCGCCCGGTCATCCTGCTGTCGGTCCTGATCGGCATCGTGTCCTTCTTCATCAGCGAATGGATCATGCCCTACACGAACACCCGGGCGGAGACGATCCGGCTGGTGGAGGTCCCGAAGAAGCAGGACATGCCGGCCTTCAAGCAGAACCAGATCTGGTACCGGGGCAAGGACGGGGTCTACAATTTCAGGTTCTTCGAGCCGCAGACGAACACCCTGCGGGGAATCTCCATCTACTACCTGACGCCGGACTTCCGCCTCGTCCGGAGGATCGACGCGGAAAAAGCCGAATGGAAAAACGGGGCGTGGGTCTTCACGAAACTCCTCGTCACCCGCTTCGACACGGGAGGATTCCCCTCCCTTGAGTGGGTCCCGAAACGCGTCGTGAACATCCCGGAGAAGCCGGACGACTTCAAGATCGTCCAGAAGGACACCGAGCAGATGGGATTTTTCGAACTGAGGGACTATGCCCGGAAGCTGCGCTCGGAAGGATACGACGCCACCCGCTACGAGGTGGACATGTACGGGAAGGTGGCCTTCTCGCTGGTGACGGTGATCCTCGTGTTCATCGGGATTTCGTTCTCTCTCCGGGAGGAGCGCGGAGGGGGGGTCAGCCGCAGCATCGGCGCGGCCATCGTGATCGGCTTCTCCTACTGGCTCGTCCACGCCTTCAGCCTGTCCCTGGGACGGGCCGGGACACTGCCCCCACTCCTGGCGGCCGGGATGGCCGACATCCTCTTTCTCGCGGCCGCCGCGTTCATGTACTCCCGGATCCGCACCTGATCTCCCGGACGGCTGCACCCCGGAACCACCGCGGCAGCCTGTTCAGATCCTGCGAAAATCCTCCGGCCCCAAGAGCTCGAAGCCCTGTGCGGTGAGGACCGTCTCGGCGAAGTCCGGGTTGTCCGCCCGGAAGAGGATGACGGCGCGGTTGTCGAGCTTGTCGAGGAAGGTGTACAGGTAATCCACGTTCAGTCCCTCGGCGGCGAGCGCGGACAGGGCCCGGGCGAGCCCGCCGGGCCGGTCGGCGACCTTGACGGCCAGTACCTCCACCTCCTGGAATCGGTACCCGCGGCTGCGAAGCAACTCCGCGGCCACCGCGGGATCGGGAACGATCATTCGAAGGACGCCGAAGTCCCTCGACTCGGCAATGCTGAGGGCCCGGATGTTGATCCCGCTGTCCCCCAGGAATGTGGTCAACTCCGCCAGGACGCCGGCCCGGTTCTCGATGAAAACGGAGAGCTGGACGATCTTCATGATTTCGCCTCCACCTCCCGCCGGCGGATCTCTTCCGCCATCAGGACGCCAAGGGCGATGGACGCCAGCCGCGCCGCCGGCGGGTCCGACCGGGAACTGATCAGGATGGGCGTCCGGACCCCGGCGATCACGTGGGCCAGGTCCTTTCCCCCGTAATAGACGAGGGCTTTGCCGAAGATGTTTCCCGCCTCAAGGTCGGGCATGATGAGGATGTCCGCGGCGCCCGCCACGGGGGACTCCACCTTCTTGATCTTCGCCGCCTCGGCCGACACGGCGTTGTCCAGGGCGAAGGGCCCGTCAACGACGCAGCCCGGGACTTCCCCGTAGGAGCAGATCTTTGCCAGCGCCAGGGCGTCCACGGTGGAGCGGACCTCCGGCTGCACCTTCTCCACCCCCGACAGGATCGCCACCCGGGGGACCGAGATGCCCAGCGCGTGGGCCACCTCGACGGCGTTCCGGATGATCTGGATCTTTTCCTTCAGGTCCGGTGCCACGTTGACACCGCCGTCGGAGATCATCACGATCTTCCGGACGCTTTCCCGCCGGTCCTCGAAGAGGGCGACGTCGCTCATGAGGCGGCCCGTCCGGAGTGACCGGGGCCCCTTCAGAACCGCCTGAAGGAGGCGGTTGGTCGAGATGCCGCCCTTCAGGAGGATGTCGATCTCTCCCGACGCCGCCATTTCGGTGCCCCGGTCGGCGGCCCGGTCCATGTCCCGCTCGTCGACAATCTCGAAGTCCGCGGGATCGGCGTCCGCCTGCCCCAGCATCTGCTCGATCAGGGCGCGGTGACCGATGAGGATCCCCCGGGCCAGCCCCTTCCGGCGGGCCTCCTCGATCGCCTCCATGGAGGAGATCTCCTGGGGCGCAATGACGGCCACCCTTTTCGGCCCCAGCCCGGATGCCCTCCGGATCATCGTCCTGAAATCACGGATCATGCTCTTTCCCTTTCCGTCGCCGGGAGAAGCCGTCAGCCGGCGATCAGTCCCTGAGGACGAACAGGGCGTCTGCTGCAACAGGCCAGGGACCGTCGAGGATCACCGGGTTGAGGTCGATCTCGGCGATCTGCGGATGCAATATGGAGATCCATCCGAGGCGCTGGATAACCTGCACCAGGGCCTCCCGGTCGGCCTCCGGCTGGCCCCGGAACGCGCCGAGGAGGTTCTTGCCCCGGATGTCGTCGAGCATCTCCTCCGCCTCGGCGTCGGAAAGGGGCGCGAGCCGCAGTGTATTGTCCCGGAAGATCTCCGTGTAGACGCCGCCCAGGCCGAAGAGGATGCAGGGGTCGAAGCCGGGAAAGCGGGTCATGCCGACGACCAGCTCCCGCCCGCCGGGGATCATCTCCTGGACGAGAACGGGAACGCGCCTCCCCGCCGCCTTGCGGATGCCGGTGAAGGCCTTGCGGACGTCGGACTGCTTCTTCAGGTTGAGGGCGATGAGCCCCTTGCCCGACTTGTGCATGATCTCCCAGGAGCAGGCCTTCATCGCCACGGCGCCTCCGATGGCCTTCGCGGCGGCCGCCGCCTCGGAGGCGCTTCGGGTGAGGATCTCCCGGGGAACCGGGATGCCGAAGAGCGCGAGGATGCGTTTCGACGCGTGCTCGTCCAGGGCCTTCTGTCCCTGTGCCACGGCCTCGCTGTTGATCC
>CAZXMK010000201.1:0-5649 GCA_964641935.1 uncultured Syntrophaceae bacterium | reverse complement strand
AACGCCGCCGTTCTTCGTGGGGTAGAAGCCGTAGAGCCACAGGCAGGTATCGAGATTTCCGAAGCGCTCGTTGATGACCCCCTTGTCGGCGTACCAGTGGAGCATGTAGTCGTTCAGCCGCTCGTAGGCCTCGGGCGTGGAGATGTCCAGGGCCTGTCCCTCGCCCGTCTCCGCACGGTGATACAGCGCCGCGAGGATGCCCAGGGCGGCGAAGGTGCCCGAGGTGGACCAGGCGATCCACGGTCCTGCCTTGGTGGACGTTGCGTAGGGCATCTCCTCCCGGGTTTTGCCTTCCGGCAGGACCTCTCCCGTGGCGTACTGGACGCCGGAGCGGGCCTGGGCCACATTGTCATAATCGTACTGCTTCCGCCCGGACTCCGGCCCGAACTGTCCATAGCCGGTGATGGAGGTCTGGATGAGGCGCGGGTTCAGCTTTGCCAGCTCCTCGTAGCCCAGCCCCCAGGCGTCCATGACTCCCGCAGGATACGTCTCCACGAGGATGTCCGCCTGCCCCACCAGATTCTTGAAGATCTCCCTCCCCTCTTCCTTCTCGAGGTCCAGGGTGACATGGTACTTATTGCGGCCTTCCTGCAGGTAGGCCATTCCTGTCCCCTTGTGCATGAAGCCGTTGGGGGAGTAGCTCCGCACCAGGTCGCCACCGGGGGGCTCGATCCGGATGGTTTCGGCGCCCAACTCCGCCAGGAGCGACGTGCAGTAGGGTCCGGCCATGCTTCGGGAGCTCAGGTCCAGGATCAACAGGTCGTCGAGGGCCTCCGGCTTCTCGAAGTTCTTCGCCGGGTCGTCCAGTGACCGGATGTGATCCGCCCAATCCGCCCATTTCGGTCTCTTGTGTTCTGCCATGGTCGATCACCTCCTCACGATGGCGCCGGACTGGCCGTCCCAGTCGGGGGGCGGCCGGCGTCCCTGCTGGTCCTTCCACTTCCCGAGCACGCCGTGGAGATAGAGCTCGTCAAGCTGCGTCTGGCTGCGCCCGAGCATCTTCGTCATGATGAAGTCGTTGTCAAAGCCGACGGGACGGACGGTCCACTTGATTTTCGGCGGCGTTTTGGACATCATGACCGGGAACTCGTGCTCCGGGTAAAGCCCGTAGAGAGGATCGTCGATCTCCTTCACAAAGCCGCGCTGGCGCCGGTGTGGATCCACGTTCATGTCCACCGCGTTGTGGAGACGCGTGGCGGCAAAACCGTTCTGCTTCCCCATGTTCTCGATCTCATCGGCGGTCTTTGTCCGGGCCCAATCGGCAATGTTTTTCAGGATCGCCAGGGCATTCTCCTCCTGCAGGCGGACGGCATGGTCCGCGAACCGCGGATCCTCCGCCAATTCCGGCTTTCCCATGGCTTTGCAGAGACCCAGAAACTCGTCAGGCGCCGGCGCAGCGACGGCTGCCAGAAGGTTGTCCTTGCAAAGGAAGGTGTCGGCGGGACAGATGCACTGATCCCGATTCCCCGCCGGCTCGACGCCCTTCTGGGCGAACTGCTGGTAAGGCCAGACCCAGCTCATGGCCCGCATGATGTTCTCGCTCTGGGACATCTCGATGAACTGCCCTTTGCCTGTTTTCCGGCGATGGTGCAGGGCCGCGAGCACCGCCACCTCCCCCATGAGGCCGCCGTAGTAGTCGCAGATCCAGATGGCCTGCTTTAAGGGCGGGCGACCCGGAAAGCTGGAGATCCACGCGTATCCCGAGAGGGCCTGGGCCGCACCGTCGTTGGAGGGCCGGTCCTGTTCGGCGTAGAGGCCCCACTGCCCGAATCCATTCTTTTCGATGTAGATGATGCCGGGGTTGACTTCCCTGACCTGCTCATAGCCGATGTTCCAGCGCCGGGTGACGCCGGGACGAAGGTTGAACTCGATGATGTCGGCTCTGGCAGCCAGTTCCTTGAAGATCTGCTGGCCCATGTCGATATGGAGATCCAGGGCCATATAGTACTTGTTTGGGTTGATGTGCATGAACATGGGGGACTGTTCCTTGTAGAACCACCCGAAGGGGTTCAGGGAACGGGTCACGTCTCCCATGGGGGGAAGTTCGATCTTGATGACCTCGGCCCCCATCTCGGCCAGGAACGACGGCCCCGAAGGCCCGAACAGCAGCGTGCAGACCTCCAGGACCCGGACTCCCTTCAACGGGCCGGGCCGGGCGAACTTGTTTTTTACATAATCCTTGAAGACTCCTGCCATAATCCCTCCTTTTGCGGAAAAAAAGACGTCCTCTTTTCCGGTTCCCCTGGTGGCAACCCGAGCTTCGCGGACAGCCGACTTCCGGCGGCCTGTTCAGGATCACCTCCTTTCCATCTGTAATTTTAGGGAGTTTCGGCCGGGAATCCCCCTCCGAAAATCCGTTTTGAGACGACTCTGTGAATGAATGAGAAATGCCGGCTCCAAACCGGAGCGGTGATGGCGCGCAGGAGGCAACGGGAACGGGATGAAGAGCGCGAATCGCACCCGGGCCGCCGGCGCGGCCCGGGAATGGTTTCTGACAACGGGTCTTTACAGGCTACTTCTGCGTCAGTTTCTTTGCCAGATCCGGAAGCTCGTTGAGAAGATCCTCTTCCCGGCCGACCGGGGCCTTGAGGGAACCGGCGGAGAGCGTCCCCATCGTCTCGATGTCGGTCCGCTTCGTCTGCAGGATCGTTGTGCTTCCGAGCGATCCGAGGCGGCCCGTGACGGACTGCCTTGCTGCCAGCCATCGGCCCATTTTCACGGCGTCCTTTTCCTGGACTAGGCCGGACTGCTGGAGCTTCAGCTCGTCGAGAGCCCGGGTCAGGTCTTCCCGGTTGACCAGATCGAACGAACCGAGTTTCAGAATCTCCTCACGGAGGGCCTCCGTGAGGATCAGGCCGGCGATCTGCATGGGCTGCGTCGTCTCCAGGTCGTAGATCACCAGGCGCGTTTTTCCCAACTCCGGGGCGGATTGCATCATGGGCATCCGTTCGCGGGTCTGCGAGGCCGGATCGGCGGCCGGCTGTCGCCGGTCTGCAACAGGGGGAACTCCGGAGGGGGGTGGAGACGCCTTCTTCGCCTCCACGACCGGCTCATGAGACGGAGGCGCCTTTTCCCTTTTCCTCGAAACCCCTTTCGGCCTGTCCGTCGGCACCTTTTTGGGCACCGCCGCCACGGCCGCAGGAGTTTCCGCGGGAGTCTCTTTCTCCGGCCTCGCTTCGGTCGCCGGCGCGGCCGGCATCCCGGGTGGTGTCATCCGCTCCATGGTCCGGCCTTTCCGGATCGCCGTGGCCAGGAGATCCCCCTTGGCCTGCCGGAAGATCTCGAAATAGGTCTGGCGGACGATTTTCCGGAATTCCTCCTTGTGGCTGCCTGTCCCCATCAGGAAGGTCCCCGGGTGGTTCCTGCTCTCGAAGGTCTTGCCGGTCTCCAGGTTGATCCAGAGCGTCTGGAAGAAGAAAAACCCCTGGAAGCCCCGGCGGGCAACGACGACGTAATCGGCATGGAGGGCCCGGCCGACCCTCCTCGCGAATTCCCAGTTTCTCCTCTGCCACAGGATGTCCTCGCTCTTTTGCCCCCCCAGGACGGCATCCACGTCATCCTGGGAAACGATCTCGTAAATCCCTGTGGACTGCAGGAATCGACTGAGCGGCAGGGCCATGCGCTCGGCATATTCCTTATGAGAAGTCGCCCAGTACAGCCTGCCGGAAAGGGCGTCGGAAACCGGCAGGAAGAAGACACGGAGTTTGGCCGTCGGCGGGGGCGGCGGAAGGGTGTTTACCTTGACCTGAGCGCAGGCCGTCACCCCCAGGGCAAGGATCAGGCAGGCCAGAAGAATCCTGCGACGGTTTCGGGATGACCCGGTCATGGAATGCTCCTTTTGTCGGCACGGGATTCCGAGGCAGGGGGCATCGGAGGTTTCCCTTATATCACCAATTTTTCATGAAGATCAACCAACTTCCCGGGGGGGGGGCGGATATCTCCCGCCTGCGCTTCCAGGTCATGAACCGGCAAGCGATCCAATGAACCGAACCATGGCCGGGAGGACCCGGTCGCAGGCCTGCTGATGGGGAATGTGGCCGCAGTTCGGAAGGAGGAGCGCCTCCGCCGGACCGGCGGCCCGATGGACAATGGCCTCCACCTGGGCCGGCGTCCCGTATGCATCGTCGACGCCCTGGATGACCAGGAGCGGACAGGAAACCCGGGGCAGGTAGGACTCGACGTTCCAGTCCCGGAATTCCGCCGCCAGCCAGGTATCAGCCCAGCCGGAGAAGACCGCGTCCACCTTGTCCCCGTGGTGGCGGGCCATCCGCTCCCGCAGGTCCGTGGTCCTGTTAAGATCGACAGCCTCCCGGATCCCCCGGAGGGTCTCCTCCTCGACAAAGACGTGGGCCGCCTCGGTGATCACCCCCCGGACGCGGTCCGGATATTCCGCCGCGAAGAGGAGGGCGATGGTTCCACCGTCGCTGTGGCCCACAAGGACCGGCCGGTCCAGAGCCAGCGCATCCAGCACCGCCGGCAGGACGTCCAGGGCCTCGTCATGGAGATAACGGACCGTCCTGGGAGCAGCAAGCGGATCGGAGCGGCCGTGTCCGAGCCGGTCGTACACGAACCCCACTGACCCTGCCCGGTTGCAGAGAATCTCCGGGAAGTCCCGCCACTGGCTGATGCTGCCAAGCCCTTCGTGGAGGAAGACCAGTTGCGGCTGTCGGTGTCTTGACGAATCCTCCGTCGGCGCTATGGAACGCGCAGCAAGCCGATTCCCGCGGACGACAATCCGGAAGTCCAGAATATTCATGATCTGTGGAACCTCGCCAAGCCAGGAGGTTTTATTCGGTAACGCACCACCCTTTCCATACTGTTCTCAGGGCCGGAACTCCCTCAGCGGGCCAGCAGGCCGTGCTCCGCCAGGAAGCGGAACACCGCCTCCCGGAACGCCTCGGGATTGTCCGTGTGGACCGGGTGGGCCGCCCGGGGGATCTCCGCCAGGAAACCCCGCGGCAGGCTCCGGCACATCTCTTCCGCCGGCTCCCGGGGCAGGACGAGGCTGTCCTCGCCGCGGACGACCAGGACCGGGCAGGCGATGCCGGGCAACAGAGACCGCAGGTCGTAGTCCGGGTCGAAGTGGGCGTAGACCTCCCTGTCGCTGAGGGCATAATACCGGCCGTTCTCCGCCCGCAGATTGTGGGGTGACAGTGCGAGGAGGCGCGCCCGGTCGGCGTGGGCGCTGTTTTCCATCCGCCGGCTCACGAATGCATCGACCGATTCGTACGACTCCGGGAGGTCGCGGTAGAGTCCCGTCAGATACTTCTTGTTCCAGGGCGGCGGGCAGGGCTCAATGTCCACGTGGACCAGGGCCGCCGCGCGGCCGGGATGCCGGGCGGCAAAGGCCGTGGCGTGAAGGGCTCCCATGGAGTGCCCCATGAGGATCAGGTTCGTGGGAGCGAGGCGCTCGACCACCGCCTCCAGGTCGCCCACGTAGTCGTCCAGGCGGTACGCCGCGGGCCTCGGCCGGCCGCTCCTGCCGTGGCCCCGCTGGTCCAGGGCTACGACCCGGAAATGCCGGCGGGCCTCCCGGGCAAAGAGGACCCAGACATGGGCACTGACGCCGATTCCATGAAGCAGAACCAGGAAGGGCATCCCCTCAACCCCCCAGTCGAGATAACGAAACGACAGTCCATTGACGTCAAG
>CAZXMK010000200.1:5212-5756 GCA_964641935.1 uncultured Syntrophaceae bacterium | reverse complement strand
CGCCAACGTCTGCGTCGAATCGACGGTCCGGGACGCCATGCAGATGGATTACGAAGTGATCCTGGTGGCGGACGGCACGACCGCCACGTCGGACGCCCTCATGGAGAATGCCCTCAGGAACACCATGCTGTTCTTCGGAGATGTCCGGACGGCGGAGGAAGTCGTGGCCATGCTGGGCACTCCCAGCCCCGTATCCTGAGGAGGACGGTTGCCGGTGACTGCAAAGGAAATTCAGGTGCTGATCGAACGGTACATCGCGGCCTACAATGCCCTCGACGTGGATGGCATGCTCGCCCTGATGCATCCGGACGTGGTATTCAGAAATATCGATGGCGGGAAGGTCACCGCGGAGGCGGTGGGAATCGAGGCGCTCCGCGTGCTGGCGGTCCAGTCGAAAGGGCTCTTTGCCTCCCGCCGCCAGGAGATCGCGAACCTGTCGATCGAGGGCGATCGTGCGTCGGCGAGCATCGATTTCAAGGGTGTCCTGGCCGCAGACGTGCCGGGCGGCCCGAAGGCCGGCGAAACGCTTTGCCTCAGCGGACGG
>CAZXMK010000200.1:0-5202 GCA_964641935.1 uncultured Syntrophaceae bacterium | reverse complement strand
GAGTTCCGGGACGGCCTGTTCTATCGGATCGCCGACATCATTTGAGATTCGGAAAAGGGACGACCCCCGTCATGAACAAGGATGGATCGCCGGCCGGCCGGTGGGATGGCGATCCTCCCAGGGCGACGAGAGGAATGGCTTCCGAACAATCCGGACCCTTCAGGGTGATCTTCCGGACACTCAAATCCCGGAATTACCGCCTGTTCTTCGCGGGCCAGGGCGTTTCCCTGATCGGCACCTGGATGCAGCAGGTCGCGCTGAGCTGGCTGGTCTACCGCCTGACCGATTCCGTCTTTCTGCTGGGGGTGGTCGGCTTTGCAGGGCAGTTTCCCACGTTTGTCGTCTCTCCGTTCGCGGGCGTCCTGTCGGACCGCTGGAACCGCCACCGGACCCTGATCCTGACCCAGGCACTGTCCATGGTGCAGGCCCTGACGCTGGCGGCCCTCGTCCTGACGGGCGCCGTCGCGGTCTGGCACATCATCGCGCTGAGCCTGTTCCTGGGCTGCGTCAACGCCCTGGACATCCCGACGCGGCAGTCCTTCGTCATCCACATGATCGACGACAAGAGGGACCTGGGAAACGCTATCGCCCTGAACTCCGCCATGTTCAACGGGGCGAGGTTTCTCGGACCCTCCGTGGCGGGCATTCTCATCGCCCTGGTCGGAGAGGGGGTCTGCTTTCTCCTGAACGGCCTGAGCTATCTCGCCGTAATCGCTGCGCTCCTTGCCATGAAGCTGTCCCCGGCGGCCCCGGTGAAAAAGAGCACCAACATTCTCCAGGAACTCGCGGAGGGTTTCCGGTACGCCTATGAATTCAAGCCGATCCGGTTCATCCTCCTGCTTCTGGCCATGACGAGCTTCATGGGGGTTCCCTATGCGGTTCTGATGCCCGCCTTCGCCCGGGACATTCTGCACGGAGGCCCCCATACCCTGGGCTTCCTGATGTCTGCGGCCGGCGTGGGGGCTTTCATGGGAGCCATGTACCTGGCGTCGAGGACGTCGGTCCTCGGGCTGGGCCGGGTCATTCCGCTGTCGTCGGGCATCTTCGGAATGGGCCTGATCGCCTTCGCCTTTTCCCGCACCCTCTGGATTTCTCTTTGTCTGATGCTGATCGTCGGCATCGGTATCATGATCCACGTGGCATCCTGCAACACGATGCTCCAGACCCTCGTGGAGGACGGCAAGCGCGGGCGGGTGATGAGCTTCTTCGCCGTCGCGTTCCTGGGGATGGCGCCCCTGGGCAGCCTGATGGCGGGCTCCGTGGCCGAAGTGATCGGCATCACCGGCACCATGGCAATCGGAGGGGTCTTCTGCATTGCCGGTGCCGTCTTCTTCGCCAGTAGACTATCCCTGCTCCGGTCCATTGTCCGGCCGATTTACGCGGAGAAAGGCATTGCCGGGCCTTCGTGAGAAAACATCGATAGGAATCCGAAACATGAGTGTCTGGAAACGATTGATGGTGATTTGCCTGATCTCGCTGCCCTGCATCGGCTGCGACCAGGCGACGAAGCAGGCCGCCCTCTGGATTCTCCCGGAAACGGGAATGCTGTCCTTTCTCGGCGACGCGGTCCGCGTACAGCTCGTTTACAATCCGGGCGGGTTTCTGAGCCTGGGAGCCTCTCTCCCGGAGCCCTGGCGGCTGGGCCTCTTCCTGGTCGGGGTCGGAGGGCTGCTCCTTGCAATGCTGGTCTTTGCGCTCTTGTCCAAATCCCTGCGCCCCACAGAATTGCTGGCCGTTTCGCTTTTTTTTTCCGGCGGCGCCGGCAATCTCCTGGACCGCGTCCAGTACGGCGGTTCCGTGGTGGACTTCGTCCGCATCGGCGCCGGCTCCCTGCACACGGGATTCTTCAATTTCGCCGACTTGGCCATCACCGCCGGGGCTCTGGTCTGGATCGCCGGAATGCTGCTGAACCGGCACCGGGATGCCTGAGCCCGCGGCCCGTCCGCCGGGCTGGCGGTTTCCCGGCGCGTTTGATACAAGTCCTGCGGCTGTTCCGCAGAGCCTTTGAAGCGGCCGCGGCAATCACGGCATGGTGGAGGAACCATGAGTCACGCGTACGTGCACGGCTACGATCCGCTGGAAAACATCCGGCTTCAGGACCAGGCGTCGACGCTGGTCAACCTGCTCCATTCCGACACCGCCTACCCGGCGGGGAGCCGCGTACTGGAGGCCGGCTGCGGCGTCGGCGCGCAGACGGTCACCCTTGCCCGGAACAGCCCCGGCGCCCGGATCACCTCGATCGACATTTCGGAGGCGTCCGTCCGGGAGGCCGAAAAGAGGGTGACGGCGGCGGGGTGGACGAACGTGACGTTCCGGCGGGCCGACATATTCAACCTGCCGTTTGAGGCGGAATCCTTCGACCACGTCTTTGTATGCTTTGTCCTGGAGCATCTGCCGGGGCCCGTCGATGCCCTGGTGGCGCTGAAGGGGCTTCTCCGGACGGGCGGGACGGTCACGGTCATCGAAGGAGACCACGGCTCGACCTTTTTCCATCCCGACAGCGAGGCGGCGCACCGGGCGATCCAGTGCCAGGTGGAGCTGCAGAGAAGGGGCGGCGGGAACGCCAATGTGGGGCGGGAGCTGTACCCTCTGCTCTGCGAGGCGGGCTTCGGCTCCGTCCGGGTGTCGCCGCGAATGGTCTACGTGGACTCCGGCCGGCCGGAGCTGGTCGATGGCTTCACGAAGAAGACCTTCACGGCCATGATCGAGGGGGTCCGGGAATCCGCCCTGAAGGCCGGTCTTGCCACCCCGGCGGATTTCGACCGGGGAATCGCGGACCTCTACCGGACCGCGGAATTCGACGGCGTGTTCTGCTACACGTTCTTCAAGGCCTTCGGGGAAAAGACGTGAGCGCCCGCCGGGGGCCGCCATGACGACGTGGGCCTTCCTGATCCAGGGGATCGGCCTGGGATTCGCCGCCGCGGTGCAGCCGGGACCGTTCCAGGCGTACCTCATCTCGCGGACCCTCTCCCGGGGGTGGCGCCGGACGCTTCCGGCGGCCCTGGCGCCGCTGGTCAGCGACGGCCCCATCATCGTCCTGTGCCTCTTCGTCCTGAGCCGGGTGCCCCTCTGGTTCCAGCGCTTCCTGTATCTCGCCGGCGGCCTGTTCGTCCTCTATCTTGCATACGGCGCCTTCCGGGCCTGGCGGGCCTTCGAGGGCGTCCCCGCCGCGGACGAAAAGGCCGCGAAGCAGACCGTCCTGCACGCCGCCCTGATGAACGCCGCCAATCCCAGCCCTTACCTGTACTGGACCCTTGTCACGGGGCCGATCCTCCTGAAGGGCTGGCGCAGCGCCCCGGCTGACGGGATCGCCTTTCTCGCCGGCTTCTATGCCGCCATCATCCTCACCCTGGCCGCCATCATCCTCCTGTTCGGCACGGCCCGAAAACTCGGGCCGAAGGTAAACCGCGCCCTCGTGGGCGTCTCCGCCCTCGCCCTGGCTGGCTTCGGCCTGTTCCAGCTCTGGCTCGGCCTTTCGGGGAGCTGAAGACGCTGTTTTGTGAACACGCGACGTTACGTTATCCCTTTCCCAATGCCCCACTGCACCATGGCGAGTCTTTTTCAGAAACAGGCCTGAACACAGAGTGCAGGTCCGGCCGCCGGGTCGGGCAGGCGAAACCAGTCCCGATCATTCTTCCCCCGGATCGCCTGCAGCCCGATACTTATATGTTGCTGCCATCCATTAGCAGATCTTCCGGCATTGCGATCTTGCCCGTTGGTGTTAAGAATCCTGCCCGACGCTATCCACCTGCCTGAGGAGACCGGTTCGTGAAAGACCTCGAATTCACCCGGCGACGATCATTCCCGCGGGCCGTGCGCGGTCCCGGCCGGGAGGAATCCGGATCGTGTGACCCCGGGCCCTGCTCCGCTGCCTTCATGGCCTGTACGGTCGGATCCGTTTCCTGGCGCTCTCACGAAAATGAATATCGGAACATGAAAATCCGTCCGCGGGGTAGATACCCCGCGCCCGTCCATTCAAGAAAGAAGGGAGTGTGAAATTTCGATCATGCCTTGGACCATCAACACCAATCCGCTCGAAAATCTTGCCCTGTCGTCCCTGGTGGCGGCGATTCCGATCCTGTATCTTTTCTGGGCTCTCGCCTTCCGGCGCATGAAAGGCCATTGGGCGGCGGTGAGCGCGCTGGCCATCGCCGTCGTCATCTCCGTCTTTGTGTACGACATGCCCGCGAAGTTGAGCCTTTACTCCGCGGGGTACGGCATGCTCTTCGGCCTCTGGCCCGTCTGCTGGATCGTCGTCACGGCCGTCTTCATCTATAACCTGTCCGTGAAGACGGGCGAGTTCGAGATCATCAAGAACTCGCTGGCGACCATCTCCGACGACCGGCGCATCCAGGCCCTCCTGATCGCCTTTTCCTTCGGCGCCTTCATCGAGGGAGCCGCAGGATTCGGCACGCCTGTGGCCATCACCGCGGCCATGCTGGCCGGCTTGGGGTTCAAGCCGCTTTACGCCGCAGGCATCTGCCTGATCGCCAACACCGCCCCGGTCGCCTTCGGTGCCATCGGCATCCCCATCATCGTGGGTTCCCAGGTGTCGGGTGTCGATCCGATGGCCCTGAGCCGGATGGTCGGCCGGACGCTCCCCTTCGTCAGCGTGCTGATCCCCCTCTACATGGTTGTCCTCATGAGCGGATGGAGAAAGGGTCTCGAGGTCTGGCCGGCGGCCCTGGTCAGCGGTGGGTCCTTTGCCGTCGCCCAGTTCCTGACGGCCAATTTCGTGGGACCCCTGCTGCCGGACATCATCGCCTCCATCGCTTCCATCGTCTGCCTGGTCGTCTTCCTCCGCTTCTGGCAGCCGAAAGAGAGCTGGCACTTTCACGGCGAGCCCGAAAGCAGCGGCCGCGCGAAGCTTCTGTACACCGGAGGCCAGGTTTTCCGGGCCTGGACGCCATTCATCATTTTGTCGATCTTTGTCGCCGCCTGGGGAGTGAAGCCGATCAAGATGCTCCTTGATCAGTATTCGCTTGTCCGGATTCCAATCGAAGGCCTGCACAACATGGTGATCCGGGGCGAGAATCCCATGGCGGCCGTTTACATGTTCAACATCCTGAGCGCCGCCGGCACGGCCATTCTCTTTGCCGGCGTCTTCTCGATCCCCGTCATGAAGGCCTCCCTCCGCACGGCGGGACAGGTGGCCCTCCAGACCCTGAAAACACTGCGCTGGCCCATTTTCACGATCGCGGC
>CAZXMK010000199.1:4697-5791 GCA_964641935.1 uncultured Syntrophaceae bacterium | reverse complement strand
CCCCCGCATGCCCGTCCTGCCCGGTGAACTGTATGAAAACACATAGCGTTTCTGTTATTTCCACAGCGTGTACAGCCGCGCCCCGTTCGACTTGTCCACCCGGTCGTTCATCATGTTGAGGACATGCCCCGCGTCGACAGCGGGAACGCCGAAGCGGCGGGCCGCGTCCACGCACACCGGCAGGGCGCCGATGCCCGCCCCGACCAGGAGCAGGTCTACTCCCGTCGGGACCCGGCCGAGAACGTCCTTCTTCATGTCGTTCCATCGGGTGGCGACGTAGCTGTTCGGGATGTCGACCAGTTCGATCCGCGGCCGGCTCCCGTGCCCTTCGAACCAGCGGGCGCAGGCGGCACCGTCGCTGTCGGAGTTGAGAATGGCCAGCGTGCGGCCGTCCATCAGGCGGGCAAAGGCTGCCGATGAGAAGTAGGCATAGACGGCGTAGAAGGGGATGTAATTATCTCCCGTCAGCGGGATCCCCGTTGCCTCCAGGTAGCGGAGAAAGGTCGTCGCCGAGGGCCGCCGGCGCCTGAACAGCGCCCTCCATCCCGGGGCGGGTTCTTCGATGTTGCCGGGGAAGACGAGGGGGGCAAGGAAGCCCGTCCGGGACAGCTCCCGGAGGGCCGCGGCGTGCATGGGAAAGGACTCCCGGATGGCATCTTTGGACTCCGCCTGCCGGTAGAGGCCGTTGCAGGCCAGGTCAAGGTGGTAGAAGGCGTACTCGCCGTCGGCGAAGCGGACAACGGGCAAAGGCTCTCGGCGGGCGATGGCGGCGGCGACCCGGTCACCGAGACGCTTCACGTAATCATTGCCCGAGGGAGCGTCCCGGTGGAACAGGCAGGTCTCTTCCCGGACCATCTTCGGATCGTTCACCCGGAAGACAGGGTCGTTGTCGATGCCGGATATCTCCAGTCTCCGGAAGGAAAAGGTCCCTCCGGAAGTGAGCCGTTCGATCGGATCGGGTGTCTTCACGGAATATCCCTCCTGTCGGCGGTCCTTCAGACGCCGGCGATGACGTCGTGAAGAATCCGGTAATCCGTCAGCACGGGGTAGCGGGGAAGGGGCTCCGCCGAGACGACCATGGCCAGGGGGATCTT
>CAZXMK010000199.1:2144-4597 GCA_964641935.1 uncultured Syntrophaceae bacterium | reverse complement strand
AGCTGGAGGAGCGTCTCGTACGTGATGTGGTAGTTCGGATGGAGGGGCTTGATGTCCCGTTGGAGGGCCAGGCGCTCGCCGTCGAAGGCATAATCGCCTTCGCGGAGGATCAGGGTGTGATCCCGGGCGATGTCGTCCAGGCCTTCCCTGTAGATGTCCGAGTAAAACTGCCAGTCGTAGTCGTCGGGGGCCTTCCTGCCCGTGCGGAGCATCTTGAAGAATTTGCGGATGTGATACAGCCGGTTGGCCGTTGTGCCCATGATGAATCCCCTACCAGATCTTTTCGAAGTCCGCCGGCTCCCAGCGGTGATTCCGCTCCTGGAATGTGCTGGTGCGGCTGTCCGCCCGGAAGTGGTCCACCAGGCTGCGGTTGAAGAGCCGGTAGAGCCAGGCGATGGGGGTCAGGAAGAGGAAGAAGATCAGCGTCAGGAGGATCCGCGAGTTGATGCGGCCCAGCCGGAGGGCGAAGGCGAGCCATCCCTTTGCGATCCACATCGTCAGCGGATTCTCGAAGGTGTTCGCCACGGCCAGGAAGACCGCCGCCCACAGGAGCCAGCGGTTGCCGAAGATCAGAAAGGCGATGAGCAGCGCCAGCGTCAGGACATGGATCGTCTGAAAGATGCCGAGCTTGTCCAGCGGTTTTGGTTCCATGCCCCTCCGTCTCAGAACAGGGTGTAGATGAACGGCGCCACGGCGGAGCCGCTGGTCAGGATCAGGATGCCCATGAGGAGCAGAAGGATGATCATGGGCAGGAGCCACCATTTTTTCCGTTCCCGGAGGAACATCCACAGGTCTTTCAGAATTTCCATGTCTTCTCCGCGGCCCCGGCCGGGGGCCGAACTGTTGCCATGTTTCTATGCTTCGTTCCGGATCGCATCGAGAATCACCCGGGCGACGACGGCATGCCCCTCACGCTTCAGGTGATCGTCCAGAATATAAAAATGCCGGTCTTCCAGGTGCTCCGTCATGTCGATCACGGTCATCCGCCGGATCTCCTCGGGCCACGATCCCGTCCGGAGCTTCTGCCGTAGGAGGGTCGTGAACGTGTTCGACTGGTGCCGGCCGTTCATCTCGAAGGCAATGATCCGGACTCCCGCCAGATCAACGCCTCCGTGCAGCAGGGCATGGAGGAAAAGATCCGCCTCGTCCGCCTCAGGCGGCGGCGCGGAAGTCCTCTTTCGCAGGCGTTCCCCCCATTCGTCAACCCTTTTTTGGGCCTTCAGCCGCAGGTACTTCCCGAAGAAATAGGGGTTCGGGCGGCTGTGGAAGGCGGCGAGGCGCCGGAAAGTCTCCTCCCCCATGACCTTGAGCCGGTTGCCGTTCCGGAAAAAGCGCAGGTTTTCGTCGTAGTCGTCCTGGCAGTACTGGATGACGAGGATCTTCAGTTTCTCCCGGCGGACCTTCCGGAGGATCATCATCTCCCGGACGGTCCCGTAGGAGGGGATGGCCGTGTTGAGGACCCGCAGGCCCGTCTCCCGCTCCAGGACCCGGGAGAACATGTCCTCCCGGTCGACTCCCCAGCCGACGGCAAAGGAGTCGCCCAGGACCAAGATCTCCGGTGCCTCCAGGGACGACTCGTCGTCCCGGACGCCCAGCGAATTGATCTCGTAGCGGTTGCTGAACTCCCGTCCGGAATACGTGAATGCCCCGGGCTTCAGGGTGTAGCCCAGTTCGGGGTCGTGGCGGCCGCAGTCCGGAAGGAACTGCATGACCCGCCGCTCTCCCCCCTGGACGTACAGGTGTCCGACGCTGTTGATGATTCCCTGGGGGCACTTCTCCAGGAGGTCGGGACGGCAGGCCAGGAAGCGGTAGGCCGCCTCGATGAAGACGAGGACGAAGAGCACCGCGGCGGCGGCATAGAGGAAGGGGATCATGGAAGGCGTCACCCCTGCTCAGTCCAGGACGAGGTCCTGGCGCCAGTTCCGCTCTTCCTTCCAGGGAGGCTGGTTCTCCTTGCGGAAGACGAAGCGGTTCACCACCAGGACGTCCATGTCGGTCCGCATGAAGCAGCGATAGGCATCCTCGGGGGTGCAGACGATGGGCTCCCCCCGGACGTTGAAGCTCGTGTTGACGATGACGCCATATCCCGTCTGCTCCTTGAAGGCCGCCAGGAGCTTCCAGTACAGGGGGTTCGTCTCCCGGTGGACAGTCTGGAGGCGGGCCGTGTAGTCCAGGTGTGTGATGGCGGGGACGTCGGAGCGGACGGTGTACAGCTTGTCCTTGATGGGCATCCGGTGGTAGCCCTCGGGGTGCGGGTTCCGCCGGGACTCGACCACGTCGGCGATGAGGAGCATGTACGGCGAGGGCCGGTCCGTGTCGAAGTATTCCTGCAGGTCCTCCATGAGGACCGAAGGGGCGAAAGGGCGGAAGCTCTCGCGGAACTTGATCTTCAGGTTGAGCCGGAGCTGCATGTCCTTGTTCCGGGCGTCGCCCAGGATGCTCCGGTTCCCCAG
>CAZXMK010000199.1:0-2044 GCA_964641935.1 uncultured Syntrophaceae bacterium | reverse complement strand
ACGATCTCCTCGGTGACCTGCTGGATCGCCAGGGCCAGGTCCCCGTGGACCTGCCCGATCTCCGACTCGGGAAGCCGCCGGGGGACGCCGAAGAGGTCGAGCCACCTGTCATCCTTCACCATGCTGAGCCCCGTGGCGTAGTCGAAGTATTCCTGGTTCAGCCAGATGGAGCCGTCCTCTTTCAGGTGGACCAGCTTCTCCAGGATCAGCTGCCGAAACCGCCGGACCTGCTCCGACGTGGGGTCGCCGTAGGGGGCGAGGCCCATGAGCTTGTATTCCCCCGAGTTGACCCGGAAACCGAGGTAGTAGGTGAAAGCCGAGTAGAGCAGTCCCACGGAATGGGGAAATGCCATTTCCTTGAGGACGGTGATCTCCCGGTCCTTCCCGTGGCAGATGGAGGCGGTGGCCCATTCGCCGACGCCGTCGACGGTCAGGATTGCCGACTCCCGGAAGGGGGAGGGGTAAAAGGCGCTGGCGGCGTGGGACAGGTGGTGGTCCGTGAAGAGCAGTTTCGGGATTTTCCCCTTTCCGTTCCCCAGTTTCTCCATTTCCTCGCGGATGAGGCGCTTGAGGAAGACCTTTTCCTTGATCCAGACGGGGATGGCCGAGAGGAAGGACTTCAGGCCCCGGGGGGCGAAGACGTAGTAGGTCTCCAGGAGGCGCTCGAACTTGAGAAGGGGCTTGTCGTAGAAGACGACGGCCTCCAGGTCCTCGAGGCCGATGGCAGCCTCCTCCAGGCAGTAGCGGGCGGCGTGGGCGGGAAAGCCCGGATCGTGCTTCTTCCGCGTGAAGCGCTCCTCCTGGGCGGCGGCGACGATCCGGCCGTCTTTTACGATGGCCGCCGCGGAATCGTGATAAAAGGCCGACAGACCCAAAAGGTACAAGCGATGCTTTCCTTCCGTCCCGGGGCGGCGCTTTCGTTGCGCCGGGGGACCTTCCGTGATAGAAAACGGGAGCCTTTGCCGGGGTCCCGGTAAATAACGAGGGAGGGGAAACGCGGTTGCTCTTCAATTCCTACGCATTCATCCTGTGTTTCCTGCCCCTTACCCTGATTGTCCTGGCAACCCTTAACAGAAAAGGATGGGCCTCACAAGCCAAAACCGGGCTCATCCTGGCGTCCTTCGTCTTCTACGGATTCTGGGATTTACGGGTGCTGCCGGTCCTCCTTTTCTCGATTTTCTTCAATCACTGGGCGACCGTCCGGATCGGCGCCGCCGTCCCGGGCGAACTCCCGCGCCGGCGGTTTCTCGTCCTCGGTGTGGCGGTCAATCTTCTCCTCCTGGGGTTCTTCAAGTACGCCGACTTCTTCCTGGCCAACGCCGGCGCCCTGGCCGGGACCAGCTTCGCCCCGCTGGGCATTGCGGCTCCCCTGGGCATCAGCTTCTACATGTTCATGCAGATCGCCTATCTGGCGGACGTCTCCCGGGGCAGCGGCCGCCCCGGCTCCCTGGCGGACGACGCCCTCTTCGGGAGCTTCTTCCCCTATATCGCCTCGGGTCCCATTGTCCGGCATGACGCGCTGACATCACAGTTCGGAGTGGCTCCGGGCCTGCGTGTGACGGCGGAGAACCTGGCCCGGGGCCTCTTCCTCTTCTCCCTGGGGCTCTTCAAAAAGACCGCCCTGGCGGACAACCTGGCGATCACCGCCACGGGGGGATTCGACTCGGCACCGACGCTGAACTTCATGGAGGCCTGGCTCACCAGCCTTTCCTATACCTTCCAGCTCTATTTCGACTTCAGCGGCTACACGGACATGGCCCTCGGGGTGGCCCTGATGCTGGGGATCACCCTGCCGGCGAACTTCCTGTCTCCCTACAAGGCTGTGAGTCTTCGGGATTTCTGGCGCCGATGGCACATCACCCTCTCCACGTTCCTCCGGGACTACCTGTACATCCCCCTCGGAGGCAGCCGGAAGGGGGAGGCCCGGACCTACGGGAACCTCCTGGTGACCTTCCTGCTTTGCGGACTCTGGCACGGGGCTGCCTGGACCTTCGTCTTCTGGGGTTTTCTCCACGGGCTGGGCATGGTGGTCCAGCGGTTGTGG
>CAZXMK010000198.1:0-5796 GCA_964641935.1 uncultured Syntrophaceae bacterium | reverse complement strand
CCGGATCGTGTCCTCCGTCTCTTCGACGACCACGGGATACTCCAGGTCCATCCGGACGAGGATTCCCACGAGGAGTTCCCTTGCTTTCTCCGCGAACTCGGGATTGAATTCAACCGGGGCCTTCACCGGCAACGCTTCCCGGCTTTCCAAGGCAGGGGGCGCCGGCCGGGCCGACGGTTTTTCCGCTGGTGGAGGTGCCTGGCGGGCGGGCGGTTTCTCCACCTCCACCGCCTTCATCGGCGGGGCGGCGGTCTCCGGCTCCCGGACACGCGCTTTCTCCCGGGGTTTTTCCCTGCGGGCTGCCGGTGTTTCCGGCCCTTCTTCCAGGAGAACCTCCTCCAGGGCCTGGTCGATGGACAGGAGGCCCGCCCTGATTTTCGCCTTTTTCTGCCCGAACCCGAGGAATCCCGACACACCCTCGGAGATGATCTCGATGTTCAGCTTTTCCCGGGGGACGCCGAATTCCCGGCAGGCCTTCTCGATCGCCTCGTCGATGGTTTTTGCTTCAATTTCGAGTGTTTCCATATGGACACCTCTCGTTACGCGACCTTCTTATTGATGTAGTACTGCTGGCCGATGCTGAAGATGTTGTTGAAGAGCCAGTAGATGACCAGGCCCGAAGGGAAGTTCAGGAACAGAAACGTGAAGATCACGGGCATCCACAGCATGATTTTCTGCTGCATGGCGTCGCCCGTGGAGGGGGTCATCTTCTGCTGCAGCCACATGGTCGCCCCCATGATGACCGGGGTGATGTAATAGGGATCCTTCGCCGACAGGTCCTGGATCCACCAGATGAGCGGCGAGTGCCTCAGCTCGATGGCATACATCAGCGCCTTGTAGAGCCCGAAAAAGACGGGGATCTGGATGAGCATGGGCAGGCAGCCGCTCATGGGGTTGATTTTGTGGGCCTTGTACAGGGCCATGGTCTCCTGGCTGAGGCGCTGCCGGTCGTTCTTGAACTTCTCCTGGATTTCCTTCATCTTGGGCTGCAGCTTCTGCATCTCCTTCATGGACCGGTAACTGATGTTCCCCAGCGGCCAGAAGATGATCTTGATGATGAGCGTGAGCACGATGATGGCGATCCCGTAATTGGGGAGGTACTTGTAAATGAAGTTCAGGACCCACAGGAGCGGCATGGCCAGCCATTTCAGCCATGATCCGAAATCCACCGCATCCTCGAGCCCCACGCCCTGCGCCTTCAAGAGCCCGTGGTCCTTGGGACCCAGAAACAGGCTGTAGAGAAAATATCCCGCCTGCCCGGGGGGGATGAGGTTCTTGGGTCCCCTGAGGCTTACCGTCGTCATGTCCCGCCCGTCCTTGCCGAGCGACACGGCGGACAGGGACGGGTTCTGCGGAACCATGGCGGCGATGAAGTACTTGCTTTCGAATCCCGTCCAGGCGATGTTGGGTCCCAGAAGCTTCGTGGTCTCGATCTTCTTGATCTCCTGCAACTCTACGCTCTTGCCCACCATGGTGATGGGTCCCAGATGCGTGTAGCTGTCCGTTTCCGCTTTGGGATCCACGTACTGGGTCCAGTTGAGGGACCCGTTCTGGTTGAGGGGACGCCCCGACAGGTTGGTCGCCTTCACCTCCAGGTCGATGACATACTTCGTCGGATGAAACGTGAAGGTCTTGTCGATGCGGATCTCCCCCGGATAGGTCACACTGAAGGTCAGGGAACGGCTTTCCTGGGCGGCTGTCAGGTCCAGGGACGCGGCGCTGACCTCGAAGGGACTCTCCCCCGGCACGTTCAGATCGGATTCCGGAAATGTCATCGTCAGGGGGCGCGGCATCCCCGTCTTGATGTCCACGAGTTCGACGAGACCGGAATCCTCCTTGATTGTTTCACGATATCCCTTCAATTTCAGTGACTTGAGCGTCGCCCCCCGGGTTGAGAAAACCGCTGTGTAGAGAGGGGTTTCAATGCTCACGTCTTTTTCCGGCACAGCGGCCGGCGACGGGGAGGCCATTGCCGGTGCGGCCGGGGCCGCGGCTGCCGAGACAGCGGCGGAGGGGGCTGCCCCCGTCGTTTTGCCCGCCGTCGGGGTTTCCTGTTTGGTCGCCGTCGCCGTCGCGGGCGTTTTGGCTGGCGGTTTCATGAAGAATATCTGGTAGATAAGAACTACCAGAACGGATAAGACAATCGCAAGGATGGTTTTTTTGTCCATGATCGGCCTCTCGATGGGCTGTTACCGGACGGGATCGAACCCGCCTGGATGAAACGGATGGCAACGGGCCAGCCTCTTCAGGCCGAGCCAGAGTCCGCGAAACGGCCCATACCGCTCGATGGCCGTACGGGCGTACTCGGAACAGCTCGGGTGGAAACGGCAAGAAGGAGCCAGGAAGGGTGAGATGGCAGCCTGGTAGAACCGGATGGCTAGGATGAAAACCTTTGCCAGCAGGTCCCTGATTGGACGGTCAGACATCAGTTCTCGAAATCAACAGACTTTCCAGTTCTCCGGCCACATCGGCGAACGTCAGCGGCGGCAGGTTCCGCTTCGGAATGATAACAATGTCTAAGGGAACTGGAAATCTGGATCGGTTGAGCCTGAAAAATTCTCTCAAGAGCCGTTTGATGCGGTTTCGCTTGACCGCATTTCCAACTTTCCGGCTGACGGTGAGTCCCAGCCTGCTGACACTGGAGGAACAACGTACAGTGATGACGGTGAAGTGGGCCGAGTGGCGGCGAATCCCGTGACGATAGATGGCATCGTACTCATTTTTTTTGCGGATCCGCTCGTTTCTGCGAAAGGTTTGTCTGGTCATGCTCTGCGGATGATTTCACCCGCCGGGCTCCGCCACCCCGCTCTCCTCGTCCGATTCCGGTGTCACACCGCCAGGCGCTTCCTGCCCTTGGCTCTCCTCCTGCTCAGGACCTGACGGCCCCCCCGGGTGGACATCCGAGCCCGGAAACCATGGGTCCTTTTCCGCTTCTTATTTGTTGTATTCCTTAATGTTTTCTTCATCGTGTCCGTTCCCGATAATAGAAATAGGTCGTGTGATAAACCATAATCACCTTCCCTTGTCAAGGTTTATTCGACCGGCGGCACCGTGCATTCCCGCCGCCCGTGAGAGAATTACATACACGATTTCATGGCCTTACCACGATGAAGGATCGGCGCGGGGGACGCAACCGACAGCGGACCGGCAGGCAAGAACCATGCAGGTGCAGCCGACGCATGCAACGTGAATCAGGGACCGGGATGACGGGAAGGCTGCGGCTCACCGGGTAGGATCCCCGGCGTCGGCTTCTGCCCCGGAGGCCTGTTTTCCTGCTCCGGGGTCTGCGGGATGCCGGGATCGGAGATCTCCGGAGAAGCCGCCGGCGCCTTTTCATCCTGACCGGCCGTTATGTTTATGCCCGTCGGTGTGCCAGCGACGGCCTCTCCGGTATCCTGCAAAACCTCTTCATATTCCTCGATGACGATGCCCCGACGAACCATGATCCCGTATATCTTCTGGGAGCGGTAACTTACATAGCGTGAGTTTCCGGTGGGACTGTATAGCCGCGGGTTCGGAAGGACCGCGGCGAGGCGCGCCGCCTCCATGGCCGACAGGGCCGCCGCGGCTTTTCCGAAGTGGTGCCGGGCGGCCATCTCGATTCCGAAGATCCCCTCACCCCACTCGGCGACATTCAGGTAGAGCTCAAGAATCCTCTTTTTCGACAGGTTCTCCTCCATGCGCCACGTATAAATGGCCTCGCGGATCTTGCGGACTGGATTTCTGGACGGCGTGAGAAACAGGTTTTTTGCCAGCTGCTGGCTGATGGTGCTCCCCCCAACCTTGAACTTCTTCTGTTTCAGGTCTTTCTCAATGGCCTTTTGGATCGCATCGTAGTCGAAACCCTCATGGCGCCAGAACTTGTCGTCCTCGGCAATGATCACCGCTTTGACGACATAGGGTGAAATCCTGCCAAGCGGCACCCAGCGCTGCTGGATCCGGATGCCCTTCCCCTGGCTCCGCCACTCGTCCTCCCGGTATTCCATGAAGGACGTCTTCACGGGGTTCACCTTCTGGAACTTCGAAACGCCGGGCCAGACGAAGGAGAGACCGATGCTGCCGATCAGCCACGCCACGGGGATCAGAAGAAGAATCCAGATCCACTTTTTCTTGATGATGCTCTTTATCCTTTTCCCGGTTCTTTTCTTCATCGCTCACCGATCCGTCCAGAGCCGCTGTCCCGACCCTCCCGGCAGAATTGCCGGGGGGCTCTTCATACATCAACACAACCCGTTTGCAAAGCAGGATTCTCCGAAATCACAAAGCATTTAGCGCCTTGAAGGGACGGGTAGCAAAAAAAATTTGACTTGGGGGGTTTGTTCAGATACAAGAGGCGCACATATCATCACGTGTACAGTTCATTTTCTGCCGAAATCTGTGCACCGCCTCTTAGTGGGGCATCCCCCGACTTCCAAGAAGGAGGTACTTCCATGATGAGACGGCAGATTTGTGTTCCGCTGGGACTGATCGTCCTGCTCTCCGTGATCTTCATCCATACGGAGTGCCTTGCCGACACGAAGTACCGGGTCAAATCCGGTACCAATCTATACACCATCGCGAAAAAACACGGTGTTTCCGTCGATGCCATCAAAAAGGCCAACAACCTGACATCCGACCGGCTCAAACTCGGGCAGGTCCTGACCATTCCGTCCAAAAACGTAAAAAGCGCATCCAAGACCGCGGTAAAGGGCACCAAGACCGCTTCCCACGGCAGGACGTCAACGGCCAAGACAACGACCTACACGGTCAGGTCGGGCGACACCCTCTCCGGAATCTCCAAGAAAACAGGCATCTCTGTAGCACAACTCAAGAAACTCAACAATCTTCGTGCCAACAAGCTGAAACCCGGGCAAAAGATCGTTCTGGCGCGCGTTGCCTCTGGTGACCAGCGTCCCGACCGGGACGATGTAAGCCGCCGGGCCGCCATGACCGGGAGCGAGGAGGAACTGGAAGATGACGACGGCCTCGCAGCGGGCGCCCAGGAGGATCCGGCCGAGATTGAAAGAGACCTGGTTTCCAGCGCCGAACTCATGGGGAACTGGAGAAATCCGGAGGAGCAGCAACTGTTCGTGAAGGTCGTCAAGGGCTTTCTGGGCGCTCCCTACCGGTTCGGCGGTTCGACCGTGAGAGGCATTGACTGCTCGGGCTTCGTGGCGAAGATCTACCAGTTCTTTGACATCAACCTGCCCCGTACGGCCCGTGAGCAGTCCAAGGTGGGCATGAACGTTGACAAGGACCAGCTGGACGTGGGAGATCTCGTCTTTTTCAATACGCGCCGCGCGTTCGGCCACGTCGGCATTTACATCGGCAACAACCAGTTCATCCACGCGGCGGCGGGCAAGAAGCGCGAGGTGAGCATCAACAGCCTGGACGATCCCTATTACAGCAAGCGCTTTGTGAAGGCCGTCCGGCTGAAAGGCAAGGAAAAGGAGCAGGCCAAGACGGGAAACGGCAGCGTCTGAAAGACCGGTTTCCCGCATCATACAGAAGGAGGGGCGGCCCCGGGACCGCCCCTCCTTTTTTTTATGTTTCCCGCAGGCTGTCCGATGGATCCGTTACCAACGATCCCGGCTGGGATTGCCCCGCCGCTTCCGTCACCGGAAAATGCCTTACATGAACTTCTCGAAGCGCTCCTTTTTGGCCTTGCAGATCGGACAGACCCCGGGAGGCTTCTCCCGGGCGCACAGGTAGCCGCAAACCCGGCAACGCCAGACGGGATATGCCAGACCTCCGCCGGCCGCACGACCGGACGGTTCCGGAACGCTGGAAGCGGGTCCGGGTCCCCCCGGCGGACGG
>CAZXMK010000197.1:5560-5862 GCA_964641935.1 uncultured Syntrophaceae bacterium | reverse complement strand
CAATGGACGTTTCTCTCACATCTGCAAACCACATCTTTACCATATCGACAAAATTTCGCCTGATAGTTGCCGGAACGCCAAACCCACCGTCAAGAAAAGCAAATCTTATCAGACCATCCTTTTCGCTGTGTGTTGCCATCAAATACCATTTTGAGGTGTCAGTAGAATTTTGGTATGCATGCTCAACCGTGTTGCCCATCATCTCAACCAGTATTCTATATATTCTCCGAGACTTGCTTGATGCATTCTGACTCAGATGTTTGAGAGCAAATCTTATAACATTTTGTGCTACAGCCCCATCT
>CAZXMK010000197.1:0-5550 GCA_964641935.1 uncultured Syntrophaceae bacterium | reverse complement strand
ACATGTTCATCATCGTCCGAGTGTCTCAAATTCGCTGTAACATACTTAAAGAAATGGGATTGGACAAATAATTTATAAGTATCTTCATTTGCTGGATAATTGCCCTCTATATCGATGCTGTAATTTCGAAGGTCGAAGTACTCAAAAAGTGAAAGTGTGTACAATAATGCATCTGGTGTAAGTACGTTAATATTGCCAAGATTTAAGTACAGTTTCTCGCCGCTCTTCAAATTATCATAAATTGACTGAAACATTTTGAGGCTATCGTATGTATTATCGACAATACTAAAAACTTCTGGCAAATCAATCTGTACTCTCTTTTTCTTACTCTTAATACGCGCATCAGCCCTATACTTTGGTGTTCTACGGCTGACTTTCTTTACAGGGTTATTGCTCTGCCTCTTTTTCTCCTCGGCTTCAGACCTCTTTATGGAGTGTTGTTTAAATTTTTCTTCTACGAATTTCTTTTTCAATTTAGATTATATGATTAATTTCGAGTTGGTCAGTTTATTGGCGAAAGAGTTATTGAAGCATCCATAAATCTATGAACTTCGTAGTTCGATCATCAAGAAAATATTTTCTTTTGTCAAGGCAAAATGGTTATTCTAAAGTGAGCCTAGGTCAGAGACTTGAGAATCGGTGTGCACGAGTCTGGGAATCAAGGGCGTGGACCTCTACGGTGGGACGAGGCATTCTCCGGCCAAGGCGCTCCGACATTTCTGCTCGCCGGAGGAAATCAAGCGAGCGACCATGCACTCTACGAACAATGCCTTCGAACGGTATTTCAACATCGAGTCGGAAGACCTGAGAATCATCTACGGCAAGACGAGGGGTGCAACCAAAGTGCAACCAAAAAACGGCACCCCTAAAGACTCTAACATATTGATATTCAAGGAATAATCTGGTGGAGGCGGCGGGAGTCGAACCCGCGTCCGGAAACCTTCCACTTCAGTTTCTCCGTGCGCATCCTCTGATTTGGTTTCGACCGTCACCCCTCCCAGAGGCAGGATGGGTGCGGGCTAGCCTGTTTAGATTTTCGCCCCCTTCCCCCCAGGCAGAGGAAGTCGGTTATCCTGCCTGTATGACGCCCTCATCCGACCCGGCAGGCGAAGTCGGGAGAACGCTGGCCTAGGCGGCCAGAGCGTAGTCGTAGTCGTTGGCGACTAAGTGTTTTCCTGCCTGTTTAACGAGGCCTGCAGGAACCTCGGCACGCTTCTGATAGCTTCAACGATCCCCGTCGAAACCGTGACGCCCCCATATTGGAATTGGAAAGAACTGGCCTTTAGTATAACCTTCATCCGGTCATCGTCAAGCAGAATCCCGGGAATCCCGGGAACCAGACCGGCGTTGATTCTCATGACGATCCCGGAGCGATCCGGCCGTCGCGGCAACGGGGCCCCCCGTCGGCAGATCCGGCGGATCCGGTAATCCGCTCGGGGAATTGCAGGCCGGCCAGCAAAACACCCGGACCGGCAGGCATCAATCCCGGTCCCTCCCCCGGAAACCCCGCTCCATGTCCCGTTTGTCCTCGCGGGCCCGGAGATCGTCCCGCTTGTCGTAGAGCTTCTTCCCCCGGCCGACACCCAGTTCCACCTTCACCTTGCCCTTCTTGAAGTACATCCTGAGGGGCACGAGGGTGAGCCCCCTCTCACGTGATTTGCCGTAGAGCCGGCGGATTTCCTGCTTGTGGAGGAGGAGCTTCCGGGGTCGCAGCGGGTCGTGGTTCCAGCGGTTGCCGAACTCGTAGGGGCTGATGTGCAGCTCGTAGAGAATCACCTCCCCGTTGTTCACGGTGGCGAAGCTGTCCTTCAGGTTGGCCCGGCCCTCCCGCAGGGACTTCACCTCCGTCCCCACCAGGGCGATCCCGGCCTCGTAGGTGTCCTCGATGAAATAGTTCCGCCGCGCCTGCTTGTTGGTGCAGATTGACTTTTCGGCGGCTTCGCTTTTCCTGGCCATGATCGCTCCGCTCCCTCAGGGCCGGCCCGGCGCCTGCCGCAGGCCCGCCCCGGGAAGATAATCGGGCTTGACGTGCCGCATGGCCAGGTTGATGTTGTGGCGGATCTGCGGATTGTCCCGCTCCAGCCGGTCCAGGAGATCCTTGATATACTGCCGCTTGGAGGCGCCGCTCGTGGGGCACCGGTTCTTCACGGCGGGGATCCCCTGCTCCCGGGCGTATTTCTTGACGAGCTCCTCTTCGAGGTACGCCAGGGGCCGGATCACGTGGAGCTTCCCCCGGAAGAACTCCTGCATCGGCTTCATGGTGCTGATTTCGCGCCCGTAAAACAGGTTGATGAGAAGCGTCTCGATGATGTCGTCCCGGTGGTGGGCGAAGGCGATCTTGTTGCAGCCGCGCTCCTCCGCGATCTCGAAGATCCGTTTCCGCCGCAGGCGTGAACAGAGGAAGCAGGGGTTCTTCCGGTTGACTTCGCTGTGGGCCACGGGACCGTAGTCGGTCCTGTCGAGGACGTATTCGCAGCCGGCGCCCCGGAGCCACGCTTCCACCGCCCGGATGTCCTCCCCGCCGGGATCGAAGCCCAGATCGACATGAACGGCCAGGAGCGTGAAGGGAGGCGTGAAGACCATGGGCGAATCCAGGAGGTCCAGGAGCACGAGGCTGTCGGCCCCGCCGGAGACCCCCACGAGCACCCGGTCGCCCTCTTCGATCATGCCGTATTCCATGACGGCCCGCTCCAGCCATTTCTTCAGGTGGAGAAACAGCCGCGTTCTCTTGCGCTCTCTTTCCATGCTCCCGCCCGGTTTCGGCCTTTCTTCCGGCCGCCCCCCGACCACGGGGCCGCCCGGAGTTCTCCCTCTATCCCAGATGGGTCTCCGAATCAAGCCCAAGAGCCCCGGATGCCGCATCATTCCTTGATAACCGGGGCAGTTTCGGGTACATAAGGACCGGCCCCGGCAGGGCGCCTGGAAGAATATCGAAAACGGATTCCTTGAAAAATCAAGCTCTTCCACTGGAAGAGACGAGGAGGATTTATGACGGAAATCATCAACGTACACGCCAGGGAAATCCTGGATTCGAGAGGCAACCCCACGGTGGAGGCTGAAGTCACGCTCTTCTCCGGCGTCACCGGCCGCGCAGCGGTCCCCTCCGGAGCATCCACGGGGGAGCATGAAATGCTGGAACTGCGGGATGGAAACAAGAAGCGATACCTCGGCAAGGGCGTGGAGAAGGCCGTGGACAACGTGATCGGCAAGATCGGCCCCGAGATCCTCGGTATGGACGCCCTCATGCAGCGAGAGATCGACTATGCCATGATCGCCATGGACGGCACCGAAAACAAGAGCGCCCTCGGCGCCAACGCCATCCTCAGCGTCTCCCTGGCCTGCGCCAAGGCGGCGGCGATGACGCTCGAGCTTCCCCTGTACCGCTACATCGGCGGGGTGGCCGCGAAGGACATCCCGGTCCCCATGATGAACATCATCAACGGCGGCCAGCACGCCGACAACAACGTGGACATCCAGGAATTCATGATCATGCCGATCGGGGCCAAAACCTTCAAGGAAGGGCTCCGGATCTCCGCGGAGGTCTTCCATACCCTGAAGGCCGTCCTCAAGGGCAAGGGCTACAACACCGCCGTCGGCGACGAGGGCGGCTTTGCCCCGAACCTGAAGTCCAACGAGGAGGCCCTGTCGCTCATCGTGGAGGCCATCACGAAGGCGAAGTACAAGCCCGGCAAGGATGTCTCCATCGCCCTGGACGCAGCGGCCAGCTCCTTCTTCGAGAAGGGCATTTACAAGCTCGCGGCGGAAAAGAAGCCGAACAAGACGGCGGCGGAGATGGTCCGCTTCTACGAGGACCTCGTGAAGAGATACCCCATCGTCTCCATCGAGGACGGCCTGGCGGAAGACGACTGGGACGGCTGGAAGCTGCTCACGGACGCGCTGGGGAAGAAGGTGCAGATCGTTGGCGACGACATCTTCGTGACGAACAAGAAGCGCCTGGAGCGCGGAATCGCCGCGGGCGTGGCCAACTCGATCCTCATCAAGCTGAACCAGATCGGGTCGCTCACGGAAACCCTGGAGACGATCCAGACGGCGAAGGAGGCCGGCTACACCTGCGTCGTCTCCCACCGGTCCGGCGAAACGGAAGACGCCTGCATGGCCGACGTGGCCGTGGCGGCCAACTGCGGCCAGATCAAGAGCGGCTCCCTCTCCCGCAGCGAGCGGCTGGCCAAGTACAACCAGTTGCTCCGGATCGAGGAGGAGTTGGGCGAGATGGCCGTCTACCGCGGCAAGGGGGCGTTTTATTCCGTTCGGGGCTGATTCGATCCCGGCGACAGAAAACCGCTCCTTGACGGGAGAAAGGGATGAAACCAAAAGCCCCGGATGCAACAGCGCATCCGGGGCTTTTTTATGTCCTGAAGAACGGTGGAACCGGTTCCTGATCCCGCGGACGGGCATGGGACCTTCATGACGAATACCGACAACGACCGGAGGAGCCTGCAGACACCTTGTCTTACAGGAACCGGAACAGGCGCCGCCTCAGCCCCTCCAGGAGCGCCCGGTCTTCCGAGAGGCTCCAGTAGCGGACAGGGCGCTTCTCTCCCTTCACCGCCTCCTCCGTCATGCAGGCAATGCCCATGTCCTCCAGGAATCGAAGCGCGTTGGTATAGTTCGACTGGGAGAGCGCCTCGGAGCGGCGGATCTCTCCCTTCTGGAACATCCTTTCTCCAAGCCCCCGTATCTTCTTAAGAAAATCCTTTTCCGGCATCCGCCCCTGGGCAAGATAGGCACAGGCCCGGACAACCACCCAGTAGGATTCGATGTAATTCCGGATCAGGCCCGCGAAAGGTATGAGGTTCCGCTTCCCCTTGCCTTTCACTTCGATGGACGCAAAGCCCCCCGCCTCGCCGCCGCTGATGGCAACCATGCCCTTCTGTGACAGGTACAGCAGGACCTCCCGGATCTCGTCCAGGTCGTCCACCCGGTCGTCGAAAATGAACTCGTGGCGGAACATCTTCTTGAAGAACCGGTAGTCCTCCATGATCTCCTGGAGGGACAGGACATCCTCCCGGTGGAGCGCCACGGAAGCGGCCAGGAAGCAGGCGGGAACAAAATAATGAAGGATGTTATTCTTGTAGTATTCGAGGTTCAGCCGGTTTTCTTCGGGCAGGGAGTAGACCACCTCCTCTCCCTCTTCCGGGAGTTCCTCGTCCTCCCCGACCCGGGAAATGAGGTTTGACTCCTCGAACAGCCCCAGGGCGCTCGTCACGGCCTTTTCCATGTCGCCGAAGGTCTCGGAGAACCGGACCTTCCTGGCCTGGAGGTAGTCCCGGAAATGCCCCAGGACCTCCATCAGGTCGTCCACCGACATGCCGCGGCGGTCGGACCAGAGGAATCCAGCCGAAAGGAGCGAAAACGGGGTCACCACGGAAACCTGGTCGATGTTCAGCACGATCTCGTAGCCGATCTTCCGGTACAGCCGCTGCCTCTCCTCCGTGGACATGCCCTCGTAGGTCTTTTCCTGGCTCTCCAGGTACTGCTTCATGAGGATGGGCTCGCCGATGTTGACGTAGACGTGGCCGTAGCGCTTCC
>CAZXMK010000196.1:0-5922 GCA_964641935.1 uncultured Syntrophaceae bacterium | reverse complement strand
TCTCCATCAACATGCTGACCATGTTCGCCATGGTGCTGGCCATCGGCCTGCTCGTGGACGACGCCATCGTGGTGGTGGAGAACGTGGAACGGATCATGAGCGAAGAAGGCCTTTCGCCCCGGGAGGCGACCGCCAAGTCGATGGAGCAGATCACCAGCGCCCTGATCGGCATCGGGCTCGTCCTCTCGGCTGTCTTCGGCCCCATGGCCTTCTTCCCGGGATCCACCGGCATCATCTACCGCCAGTTCTCCGTGACGATCATCTCCTCCATGCTCCTGTCCGTGGTCGTTGCATTGATCCTGACGCCGGTCCTCTGCGCGTCGCTCCTCAAGCCGGTGGCGGCGGGCCATGAACCGGCGGAGAACGCGATCCGCTTCCTGCGCCCCTTCTTCCTCCGGTTCGACCGCTGGTTCTTCCGGACGCGGGACCTGTATACAAAACTGGTCGGCCGATCCCTCTCCAAAAAGCGGCGCTACCTGGCCATCTTCGTGATGATCGTGGTCGTCATGGGGCTCCTGTACCTCCGGATGCCCACAGGCTACCTTCCCGACGAGGACCAGGGTATCCTCCTCGCCCAGGTGATCATGCCGACGGGGTCCACGCTGGAGCAGACCGAGCAGGTCACGAAAAGGATCGAGCGCTACTTCCAGGAGAACGAAAAGGAGGCGGTGGCCTCGACGATGGGCATCCGGGGAATCGGCTTCTCCGGGCGGTCGCAGAACAACGGCATGGTGTTCATCAAGCTGAAGGACTGGGAGCTTCGCGACCGAAGCGACCTGAAGGCGAAGGCCGTCGCGGGCAGAGCCATGGGAGCCCTCGCGGGCATCCGCAACGCCATGGTGTTCATCTTCGCGCCGCCCGCCGTGCCCGAGCTGGGCATGGCCCGGGGCGTTGATTTCCAGCTCCTGGACCGCGGCGGCCTCGGGCACGCCGCCCTGATCGACGCGCAGAACCAGCTACTCGGACTCGCCGCAGAGGACAGGAGGCTCACCTCCGTGCGGCCCAACAGCATCCCCGACGTGCCCGAATACCGGGTCGACGTGGACTGGGGAAAGGCCGGCGCCATGGGGGCTCCCATCTCGTCCATCCACAGCATGATCTCCGCGACCTTCGGCGGCGCCTACGCCAACGATTTCATCCAGGGCGGTCGGGTGAAGCGCGTCTACGTTCAGGCGGACGCCCCCCACCGCATGCTGCCCGGCGACCTGGAAAAGCTCTACGTCCGGAACACGCGGGGAGAAATGGTCCCCTTTTCGTCGTTCGCCTCGGGCCGCTGGACATCCGGTCCCCCCCAGCTGTCCCGATTCAACGGGTTTCCCTCCATCAACATCTGGGGCGAGCCGAAGCAGGGGATCAGTTCCGGCGAGGCCATGCAGGCCATGGAAGAGGCTGTGGCGAAACTGCCCAAGGGGATCGGCTACGACTGGACCGGCCTTTCCTACCAGGAGCGGATGGCAAGCTCCCAGGCACCCCTGCTCTACGCCTTCTCGGTCTTCGTGATTTTCCTGTGCCTGGCGGCGCTTTACGAAAGCTGGACCATCCCCATCTCGATCCTGCTGGTCCTGCCCCTGGGCGTGATCGGCGGCGTCATTGCCTCGAGCATGCGGGGCCTCAACAACGACGTCTATTTCCAGATCGGCCTCCTGACCACCCTGGGCCTCACAACCAAGAACGCCATCCTGATCGTGCAGTTCGCCAAGGGGGGGCTGGAGAAGGGCATGGGACTGATCGAGGCCACCCTGGAGGGGGCGAAGCTCCGCTTCCGGCCGATCGTCATGACCTCGCTGGCCTTCGGGTTCGGCGTCCTGCCCCTGGCCGTCACCACCGGAGCCGGCGCGGGCGCGCAGAATGCCATCGGCACCGGCGTGCTGGGAGGAATGGTGACTGCCACGGTGCTCGTGGTCATCTTCTCACCCCTCTTCTACGTCCTGGTCGAGCGCGTCTTCGGCAAGCGAGGAAGGATCGAGAGAGCCGGACTTGGCGGAGGAAGCCGTTTCTTCCCGGCGCTGAAAGAAAAACTCTTCGGAAAGCGCAAGACGGAGGAAACCGTCAAGCCGGAGGATGCAAGTCCGGCAGAGGATCGCTGATATGAGCAGAAAAACCATTCTTTGCCTGGCCGTGACGGCGGTGCTCCTCGGTGGGTGCACGCTGGCCCCGAAATACACCAGGCCCGCTCCCCCCGTTCCCGCGGAGTGGCCCGCCGGGGCGGCCTACACGGAAACGAAGACGGACGCATCGGCCCCGGCCGCCTGGGAATTGCCCTGGCGGGATTTCATCACCGACGGGCGACTGCGAAAGGTCGTCGAAATCGCCCTCACCAACAACCGCGACCTCCGACTGGCCGTCCTGAACGTCGAAAAGGCGGAAGCGCTCTACGGCATCCAGCGGGCCTCCCTCCTGCCTTCGGTCAACGCAACCGGCAGCGTGTACAGGGAACGGATCCCGGCGGATCTCTCGAGCTCCGGAACGGACATGATTTCCAGGAAAAACAGCGTCGCCGCCGGCGTCAGCGCCTGGGAGATCGACTTCTTCGGCCGCCTCCAGAGCCTGAAGGACGAGGCATGGGAACAGTACCTCGCCACGGACCAGGACCGCCGGAGCGCCCGGATCATGCTCGTTTCCGCCGTGGCCAATGCCTATTTCGTCCTGGCGGCGGACCGGGAGAACCTGAAACTGGCAGCCGCCACCCTGGAGGCACAGGAGACCACCTACAATCTGGTCCGGAAGCGTCACGACGTGGGACTGGTCTCGGCGCTGGCCCTCCGGCAGGCCCAGAGCCAGGTGGAGGCGGCCCGGGGGAGCGTCGCCCGGTACACGCAACTCGTCGCGCAGGATGAGAACGCGCTCCATCTCCTGGCCGGGTTTCCCCTGCCACCGGAACTCCTGCCGGAGTCGCTGACCCGCATCGCTCCGCCCGCGGAAATCACCTCCGGCCTGACATCGGACCCGCTCCTCAAGCGACCGGACGTGCTGGCGGCGGAGCACCGGCTCAAGGCGGCCCATGCAGACATCGGCGCCGCCCGGGCGGCGTTCTTTCCCCGCATCTCCCTCTCCACGACCATCGGTACGGCCAGCGCCGAACTGTCGGGGCTCTTCCGGGCCGGCTCCGCCGCGTGGACCTTTGCGCCGCAGATCGTGCTGCCGATCTTCGACGCCCGCACGTGGTCGGCCTACGAGGTGACGAAAGTGGCCCGGGAAATGGCGGTGGCCCAGTATGAGAAGACCATTCAGACGGCGTTCCGGGAAACAGCCGACGCCCTTGCCGTGCGGGGCACCGTGGAGCAGCAGATCGCGGCGCAGCAGGCGCTGGTCGAGGCGCTCGCGGAGGCCTTCCGCCTCTCCAATGCCCGGTACGAAAAGGGAATGGACAGCTATTTAGGTGTTCTCGATGCCCAGCGCTCCCTCTACAGCGCACAGCAGGGACTGATCTCCCTGCGCCTGGCGCGATACGCCAACCTGGTCACCCTCTACAAGGTTCTGGGCGGGGGAGTCTGACCGGCGGATGCCGGATTTGAGCCGCACGGGTCCTCGCGACATCGGGTGCAGCCAATGGCCGATGAGAATCGGCCGTCTCCGGGATGGGGCCTGGAGATCGCCGCTCCCGGCCACGGAGAAACGTCGAAGGGGGAGACTCGTTCTGACGGAGCACCCCACGAAAAAGGCCGCCACTCAGGGAATGGCGGCCTTCGCTTTTTTCTGCCCGTACCGACGAACCTATCGGACCCGGCGCGGCTCCTTGGAGACGGCCATGTTGTCCCGGTGGATGACCTCGTCGTAGTCCTTGTACCCCAGGACCTGCTGGATCTTCGAGGTCTTGAGTCCCATGATCTTCCGGACATCCTGGGCGCTGAAGTTGACCAGGCCCTTGGCCAGGAGCACCCCCTGCTGATCGACGCAGATCACCGGGTCCCCGACGCCGAATTCCCCCTCCACGTCCAGGATGCCCGAGGGCAGGAGACTTTTCCCCTGCTCCAGCAGGGCTTTCTTCGCCCCGTCGTCGACGACGAGCTTTCCCCGGGAGCGGAGGGTGAAGGCGATCCAGTACTTGCGGCTGTTCAGGTGTTCGCTGGAAGGCAGGAACAGGGTGCCGATCTCCTCCCCGTCCAGGATGCCCGCCAGAACGCCCTTCCGCTTCCCCGAGGCGATGATGTAGGGAATCCCGAAGGCCGTGACCCGGCGGGCCGCCAGCACCTTGCTGCGCATGCCGCCGGTCCCCACGTCGGAGGTCTCGTCCGTCGCCGCGGCCTGGATGTCATCGGTGATCTCCTCGACGAGATGCAGGATCTTCGCCTTCTTCGACTTGGCGGGATTCCGGTCGTAGAGGCCCTCCGTGCTGGTCAGGTTGACCAGGAGGTGGGCCTCGACGATATTGGCCACCATGGCGGCCAGGGAGTCGTTGTCGCCGAACTTGATCTCGTCCACGGCGACGGTGTCGTTCTCGTTGATGATCGGCACGACGCCCCACTCCATCAGGGTCGTCATGGTGTTGCGGACGTTGATGAACCGCTTCCGGTCCGTCAGGTCGCTCATGGTCAGGAGGATCTGCCCCACGTAGATGCCGTGCCGGCCGAAGGCGTTCGAATAGACCCGCATCAACCTGCCCTGGCCGATGGCCGCCGCCGCCTGCTTCTGGGGCATGCTCTTCAGGGGGGTCGTGATGCCCATGCGGTGTTTGCCGGAGGCGATGGCGCCGGAGGTGACGATGACCACCTGGCACCCTCTCCCGATCAGGGCGGCCACCTCGCCGACAAGCTGCTCGATGATGTCGCGGTCGATCCCGTCCTCGCCCGTCACCACGGCCGAACCGATCTTGACGACCACCCGCCGGACCGACCCCAGGACCTCTTTCCGCACCGTATTCATTGGATGGATTCCCTCTGTGTTTCCAGTTCCGCCGCCACGGCGTGGAGGACCGCTGCCAGCCCCTCGCCGGTAACTGCCGAAAAGGTATAGATTTTTATCCCTCTTGCCGCGAACGTGTCAATTTCTTTTTGCAGCCTCTCCCGGACCTCCGTCAGGTCCGTCTTGTTGACCGCCACGACCTGGGGCTTTTTCAGGAGGGAGGGATTGAAGCGTCCCAGCTCGGTGTTCACCGTTTCGTAGCGTTCCCAGCCGGATGCCGCGTCCTCGCCGGAGATGTCCAGGATGTGGAGCAGCACACCCGTCCGTTCGATGTGGCGGAGGAACTGGATGCCCATGCCATGGCCTTCCGAGGCCCCGCGGATGAGTCCCGGAATGTCGGCGACGACGAAGGACCGGTCATCGGTGTACCGGACGACCCCGAGGTTGGGCACCAGCGTTGTGAAAGGGTAGTCTGCAATTTTGGGGCGCGCGGCGGAAACCCGGGAGATAAACGTCGATTTGCCCACGTTGGGAAGCCCCACGATCCCGACGTCCGCCAGGAGCTTCAGTTCCAGGAGGATCGTCCGCTCCTCGCCGGGCATGCCCTCCTGGGCAAAGCGTGGCGCCTGGTTGGTGGAGGTCGCGAAGAAAGCGTTTCCCTTCCCGCCGATTCCGCCTTTGGCCACCGTGAACCGCCGGCCCGCCTCCGCCAGGTCCGCCAGGACCTCCCCCGTATCGGCGTCCTTCACAACGGTGCCGGAGGGAACGCGGATCAGGACGTCCGGGGTGTTGCGCCCCGTCCGGTTGTTGCCTCCGCCGTGGCCTCCGCGCTCGGCCGTATGATGCTGGCGGTACTTCAGGTCCAGAAGCGTCTGCAGGGCGCCGGTCGCCTCGAGAATGACGTCGCCGCCCTTGCCTCCGTCGCCGCCGTCGGGGCCGCCCCGGGGGACATACTTCTCCCGACGGAAGCTGACGCAGCCCCGGCCACCATCGCCGGCCTTCACGTAGATTTTTGCCTCGTCGATGAATTTCATGGCGATCTGCCGACAGTCATGCATCCGGGCCGTTCAAAAACGTCCG
>CAZXMK010000195.1:0-5935 GCA_964641935.1 uncultured Syntrophaceae bacterium | reverse complement strand
CACCTCCACTTCGATGACGCGGCTCGAACCGGCGGGCCGAACCAGCACGGTATGGGAAGCTCCCTTCATGAAGACCCCCTCCACGGTCCCGTCCAGGAAATTGTCCCCCCAGTGGACGGCGGCTTCGGGCTTGCTGATCACGGCGTTTTCCGGCCGGATGCCGATGGTGCGGCCGGTTCCGGCCGCCGGTGACTGATGGGGAGAGATGGCTGCCGGAAGAACGAACTCCTTTTTCAGTTCCCCGCACCAGAAGGTTGTCTCCCTGGCGGAGCTTTGTATCATGTTTACCGCGAAAAGGTTTCTGATGCCCAGAAAATCCACCACCTCACGGGTCGCGGGGCGGGCGTAGACCTCCCTGCCAGAGCCGGTCTGCCGGATCCTGCCGTTGATCATGACGGTGACCGTCTCCCCCAGCAGAAACGCCTCCTCCATGTCGTGGGTGACCATGAGGATGGTCAGCCGGTACCGCCGCTGCAGCTCCTTGAGGACGAACCACAGTTCCCGGCGCAGACCCTGGTGGAGGGCCGAGAACGGCTCGTCCAGCACCAGGTGGGTCGTGCCCGCCGCCAGGGCCCGGACCAGCGCCACCCGCTGCTTTTCGCCGCCGCTCAGGTGCCGGATGGACCTCTCCATCAGGCGGGTGATCCCGAGGAGTTCCGACAATTCCGCAACCAGCTCCTCGCGGCCGTTCGTTCCGCTTTTCCGGAACCTGGCGGAAAAGTCGATATTCTGCCGCACCGTCAGGTGGGGGAAGAGGGCCAGGTCCTGGGGAACGTAGGCGATTCCCCGCTGCTCGGGCGGGAGGCCGTTCAGATCCCGGCCGCAAAGGAATATTTCGCCCGTATCGGGTTTTCTCAGCCCGATGACCGATTCGAGCAACAGAGTCTTGCCGCTGCCGGTGGGGCCGACGATGGCGTGACAGGCCCCTTCGGGGATCGACAGGCTGATGTCGCTTGCGGAGAATTTCCCCGCCCGTATGGTCACGTCGCGGATTTCAAGCATACGGTTCCTTCCGTGACAGGTGCCTGACGGCGTAGAGGGTGCTCAGGCCGATGGCGGTAATGATCAGGATCAGCACCACGGTGCTCTCGATGTCGGCGGTTGCCAGCCGCATGTAGATGGCTATGGGCAGCGTTTCCGTCTGCATGGCCATGGTGCCCGCAATGGTGATGGTGGCGCCGAACTCGCCCAGCGCCTTGGCCCAGGTGAGGATCGCGGCGGCGATGATCCCTTTCCGGCACAGGGGCAGGGTGACGCTAAGGAAAGCGGCGGCGGGGGTCGCGCCGAGGGTGCGCGCCACCGCCTCGTAGCGCCTCGGTATCTCGTCCAGCGCCGCCTTCACCAGGCGGGTGGCCACGCCCACGGTGGCCACGAACTGGGCCAGGATGATGCCGTTGCCGGTGAACACGAACCGCGGCCCGTGGTTCTGGATCCATTCCCCCAAAGGGTTGTTGAAAAAGATCAGCAACATGGCGCCGAGGGCGGCCGGCGAGACGATCATGGGGAGTTCCAGGATGGTGTCCACGGCCCGTTTCCCCCGGAAATCATAGCGTGACAGGGCATAGGCCGCGGGGATAGCGACCGACAGAGAGATGGCCATGGCGGCCGTGGCGCATGTCAGGCTCAGGCGGATGGAAAACCAGGTCCTGCCGGACAGCAGGGTCTCGGCAAAGGTGTCCTTACGGTAGAAATAGAGGAGCGACAGGATCAGCCCGGCAAAGAGGACGAAGATGCCGCAGGCGCAGAGTATGGACAGCCTCTTCAGGTTCATTTCTTCACCCATTCCGGCGGCAGGACGTATTCCCCGCCCACCGGCTTTTTCGCGCCGATCCACTTGCCCGCCTCGTCCGGGGTCATGAAATAATGGTACTTCCGATAGATGGCCTGGCCTTCGGCGGAAAGGAGAAAATCAATGAATTTCTGCGCCAGGGCCCTGTTCTGTGTAAAGGTGGCTATGGCGGCCGGAATGTAGCCGATGCGGTTGATTTCCTGTTTCTTCAGGGGTACCGTCTCGATCCGTTCCGGATCCCAGTGCTCGAAGACGCTCCAGCCGATGACGGCATCCACCGTCTTGAGCGAAACCGCGGTGGCCGTTTTTTCGCAGCTTTCGGTATAGGTGACGATGTTTTTCTTCACGGCGGCCTTTTCCGCTACCGTCAAATGCTTCTCTATGGTTTCCACGGCATAGAGGCCGACGCACACCCCCTCGGGGTTGGCGATGGCCACCCGCAGGCCGGGGCGGGCAAGGTCGCGGAGCGTGCGGATCTTCTTGGGGTTCCCCTTCTGCACGTTGATGGCCTGTACGAGGTAGACTACGTTGCGCTCGGTCTCGGGAAAGACCGCTCCCTTCTTCTTGGCCAACTCCATGAAGTCGGAGGAACCGGGGAAATAGACGTCACCCCTTTTGGCCAGCATCATCTGGGACAGCACGAATCCCGAACCTCCGAACACAAGATCCACCTTGACGCCGGTCTTCCTCTCGAATGCCTTTGCCGCCTCTTCCGTGGGCGGCTTGCTGGCGGCCCCGGCGAACACCTGAAGCCTCTCTTCGGCGGATACCGATGTTGAGTACAAAAGCGTTACGGCTGCAATCAGAACAACGAATAATCGGCTGCGCATACTTCCTCCTTGGTGGGTCACATCACTTTGGTGCATTGTGCACTCAGGTGTGACGGTTGATGTCGGCATCATGGATTACCTCTCGCATGGTGCCCGTGAGTTGTGTGCCATAAGAAAACGCCCCGATTCCGTAACGGGAACCGGGGCGCCTTTGCCTCATGCGGTTTCTTTCGGTCGCTTCTCCTGAAGCGTCACTGCAATTTTCCCACGAGCACCGTTGCTCTCCCTGCGCAAAAATATGTGTCGAGATTCTTTTTGATTCCGGCGTTTGCCGGGTCAATGTGCCGCTCAGGGAGTTGCCTGCTGCCTATCTATTGTGCAGAATCCTATCTCATCTGCTTCGGCATTGTCATGAATCGTGCGCAACATCCATCCCCGCGCTGTTTCAGAATGTCCGGGAGTTGGCCGGGATTTCACGGGGGACACGGTTTATATCCCAAATGAATCCGTACGCCGAGTTTCATTCCGGCCGTTGGAGTTGTATTGATGACAGACATTCTGCCAGTATCGTGCCAGTGCGGGCAGGGAGCCGGTCTCGGGCGTACGTCATGTGCAGGATGCAGTGCAGGGAACCGTTGCGTAACGTCTTCAGGTCAACGGGTTCACCGATTTGATTTTTTGTTCATCTGCTGGTAATAGATCCGGCAAGCATTTCGACAATGGCCCGAAAGGATTGTTGTGGATCGTCTGACACTCGAACGGCGGCAGGTGTGGATCTACCTGGCCGCCATTATTGTCGGCCTGCTGTGGGGAAGCGCCTGGCCCGGAGCGGCGCCGGTTTTCGAAGCCCTGCTGTGGCCGGCGCTGATGCTGCTGCTCTACGTGACCTTCCTGCAGGTGCCGTTGCTGCATCTGCGCGAGGCATTCCTCGATCACCGGTTCGTGACGGCGGTCCTGTGCGGGAACTTCATCATCCTGCCCGCGCTTGTCTGGGCGCTGGTGCAGTGGCTGCCGGCCGACCCGGCCGTGCGCCTGGGCGTGCTGCTGGTGCTGCTGGTGCCGTGCACCGACTGGTTCATCACCTTCAGCCAGCTGGGGGGCGGCAATGTGCCGCGCGCCATCACCGTGACCCCCATCAACCTGATCCTGCAGTTGCTGCTCTTGCCGGTTTATCTCTGGCTGATGGGGGGAAAAACCGTCACTGCCGCCTTTACCCTGAAAGAGGTCTGGCCCGCGCTCCTGGTCGTGTTCCTCCCTCTGGCCCTGGCCGCGGTGTCGGAGCGGTGGATCGAGGCCCGGGCCGAGGGGGCGGCCCTGCGCGAGCGGGCGGCGTGGTGGCCGGTGCCGCTCCTGGCCCTGGTGGTATTCCTGATCGCGGGGGCGCAGGTGGGCGCCGTCGGAAACGCGCTGGGTCTGCTGCCTGTAGTTGTGCCGCTCTATGTCCTGTTCCTGATTCTTGCGCTCTTCGTCGCCAAGGTGATTGCCCGTCTGCTGGGGCTGCCGGCCGATCAGGGGCGAACCCTGGCCTTCAGCCTCGGCACGCGCAATTCCTTCGTGGTCCTCCCCTTTGCCTTGGCGCTTCCCCGGGGCTGGGAGGCGGCGGCCGTGGTGATTGTGACGCAATCCCTGGTGGAGCTGTTCGGGATGGTCGTGTGCCTGTGGTGGGTGCCGCGCCGGCTGTTCAAGGGAGAATCGTCTGCTGTTTCCAGGTATCAATGCTGAACACGGCTGATGGAACTTCACCGGGATCGTGAACGTATCGTTTCTTCCCCATTCAGGGAGTCATCGGGATATTGTTTCAAGGGAATAGGCGGGAGGCGCGGCACGCAGAATGAGCACCCCCAGCTTGTCACTCAATCCCAGGATCGGGGCGGCGACAAGGTACGTGCCGTCCGGTCGTCCGGTAACCGTTATCGTGTCCACTTTCTGCATCTCCGGCGGAAAGAGATCGGTCACCAGCATTCCCTCGCGCTTCTTGTCCGTTGCCGCGACGATCCGCCCGTCCGCCCGGGCGACGAGCACTTCCTTCATGTTCGGCTCCCTGACGAACAGCACCAGATACTGGTTGATCTGGTCGTGATTGCCGCGCAGCATTTCACCGCGCACCGTCCATACCAGGGGCACGGCCGCCACGCGCAGCCAGGATTCGTGCTGGGCGGCGATCACCATGGCTGCCTGGCGGGTCAGGCCCGCCTTTGCCCGTGACACGGCGATGTCTTTCCAGAGGTAGGTCAAGACAAGCGCAAGAAGAAGGAGCAGAACCCCGATCCGTCGCCAATGGCGAATCAGGAGACCCGGAAGGGTGTTGTCAGCGGTCCTTGAGGAGATCGTCCCAGGCCCTGTTCCCGTCGATTCATTTTTTTCCGGTGTCACGGTGCACCTCCTGCTTTGCGATTTATTATATCCGGGTACCCCGTCGAGACGGGTGTCCCGGATTCTTTTGGCCCCCATCTCCCCGGCGCCGGTGGTATGCCGGAAAATCATGCATACCCGCGATGGCGCGATGCCGCCCTGACCAGTGTGCGGAAATAGGCCGCTGCAGGTCGGCCTTTCACGGATGCTGCTCCGTGTCATCCTTCTTGACTTTGTCGCAGGAATGGAGATGGAGAGCGCGACGCACCAGGTAGTAGCCGCTTGCCAGGGCGATAATCACGGCCGCGATGCCGTAGAGCATCTCCGGCGCGATCTCCTTGTAATCCACGATGATTACTTTCCTGGACATGGCGACGATGGCCACCAGGAAGACCACCTCGGCATGCACCCGGTCCTCCTCCAGGTATGCCTTGATGCTTTCCAGCAGTTCAACGCCGATGAGCACCATGAGGAAGAAGCCGAACACCTCCAGCATCTCCTCTATGTTGAGAAGAAAGAACGGCGGTTTTATGAGCTGTTGGACCAGGATCACCGCAAGCTCGACCGTGGAGACCAGAACCGCAATCATCATCAGCCCGAGCAATGACACGATGATTACCTTTTCAAATGACGTGAACAGTTTATTCATGAGACGTCCTCGTTCTTTCCGGATGTTTTCTCCGGCGGCTCCGGTTTCATGCCTGCCGCCTCCGGGCGGAGTATACGAATGTCCCGGCGCGGATAGGGGATCTCGATGCCGTGTTCGCGGAAGCTCCTGTAGATGGCCACGTTCAGGGTGCTCGTGAGGAGACCCCGGCGGTGAATGAGGCTGGTGCTCCAGACCCTGAGCTCGAAGCAGAGGCCGCTGTCGCCGAACTCCATCAGCCGCACGCCCGGCGCCGGGTCCTTCAGCACATGGGGGTTGTGGTGGGCCGCATCTAGGAGGAGCTTTTCCACCAGGTGCACGTCGCTTTCGTACGCAACGGTAACAGGAATGCGGAACCGGACAGTGCGGTCGGTGTGG
>CAZXMK010000194.1:0-6009 GCA_964641935.1 uncultured Syntrophaceae bacterium | reverse complement strand
CCATCGTCGTCCGGGCCTTCGACGAGACGGGCATCGCCTCGACGGTGCGGTTCCATCTTATCGCGCAATAGGAAAGGCATTTGCCATGAAATCGTATCGTCTTTCGATCGTTTGTTGCGTCCTGATGCTCTTTGCCGCCACCGGCCTTGGAGCACAAGACTGGTTTTTACATGGCCACGGGGTAGGGCTGTACGACGGGAGCCGCTCCGATTATGATCGGACACTGCGTGTCGTTCAGGCCGGAGATCAGTGGTCCCTTCAGGACCTCTCAAACATGGGGGCGTTCAGAACCAATGGTCCAAAGGTCTTCGGCGCCTGGCTGCAAGGTCCCCCTACAGACACCTTCAAGAACCGATCCGGTCTGCCCGCATTCCTGTACAAGGTGCGCATTACAAATCCACGCGGGGAATCCCGGACGGAGGGGCCCTACAATTTCTACCCGCCCGGCTTTGCGACCTTCTTTCTTGCGGACGTGCAGGACGGCAAAGAAGGGACCTGGCGGGTGGAATGGTTCACCGTTCACAGGGACACGAAGGAAGAAAAGCGGGTGCAGACCGACGTTTTCGAGATGATCCCTTAAGCGGCAGGCAATCCGGTTGTGTGCTGTCTCCGGCGATGGTTCCGGGCCTGCGGAACCCCCGGAAGAGACAGTCAGGGGTGATCAATATGAAGATGAAAAGAATCGCAGCGGCTGGAGTGTTGATTACGATTGTGCTTCTGGTTTGTATCTCTTGCGGAACGGACAGTGAAAAGGAAAAGGCCGCGCTGGCCGCGGCGGAGCAGTGGCTGGCTCTCATCGACGAGGGGAAATATGCCGAGAGCTGGCAGGAGTCGGCAGGGCTTTTCCGGAACGCAGTCAGGCAAAACCAGTGGGAACAAATGGTGCAATCGGTTCGTACTCCCCTGGGAAAGATGATTTCACGAAAACTGAATGCGAAGGAGTACAGAACATCCGTGCCCGGTGCGCCGGACGGCCAGTATGTCGTGATCCAGTTCGAGACTTCCTTTCAGAACAAGCAATCCGCCGTCGAGACCGTCACCCCCTTGCTCGATCAGGACGGCCGTTGGAGAGTGTCAGGCTATTACATACGGTAGGCGATCTGCTCATCCGCCTTTGAAATCCAGTCCGCCTTTTCGGGGATCGGCCATTCCCTTAATTCTCACGTATCAAGGGATGGTGCCAGCAGCGGAAGGCGCCGCCCCACATGTACACGGCGGAAAACGGCGTTGCGATCACCTCCTGACCCGCCCGTGTCAGGGCCTCGCCCAGTTCGGGCAGTTCCGACGCGATAAGATCGGTTTTTTCATCCAGGACCAGCATGTTTGTGGCGAGCTTCTCCTCGGCATCCTTCGCCGAAACCTCGATGAGTTCCCAGTCCTTCAGAAAAGAGGGAAGCCCGTCGACGAACCCGTCCCTGCACACGACCGCAAGACCCCGCCGGGGAATGGACAGGATGCAGTCGAGGTGGAGAAACTTCCCGCTCAAACGGATCTCGTGGACCCGGCAGGCATCGCCCAGGATGTCCCTGAGGCACTGAATCCCCCACCTGTTTGAGGCATTGCCGGTATTGCCCACGTAGATGTCGGAGCCCAGGACGAAAACGTCTCCGCCCTCGAGATACGGACCCGGCCCGAAAGACCCTTGCTCATCCTCCGGCAGCGGCACCGGCTCGGGAATGGAAGCGACACGGCAGCCGCGGAGGCGCTCTCCCAGGGTGCGGCGGATGGCGAACCGCTCGCCGCGGCGCATGGGACAGAACATGGCCGTCTCAACGAGCGTATCGCCGATCACCACGATCGGGTCTCGAGGAAAGTACTGCTGGCTGTTGCGGTATCCCAGGTCGGCCAGGTAAGCCTCCTCCTGCGGCTCAAACGGCGCAACCTGGTGGACGATGATGCCCCTGTCCCGGAGGATGGCAATGGCCTGGCTCATCTGCCGGGCCGCCAGCTCATGGAGCTCCGGCATGGCCTCCGAAAGCAGTTGCCCCGCCTTCTCATTGAGAACCTGATCGGCCAGCGCCAGCACGGAAGGCGGCATGAAATTCCTCACATAACCGGGAAGCCGGTTTCCCAACCGAATGCGGGGATACCCTACCACCACCTCGCGAAGCGCATCCCACTCGTATTCAACGTTCAGCCTCACCCCATTAACCTCCGTTGCATCCACTGCACCCGCGGGCATGATGAGCGACCGGGGCATGGAAGCCAGAGCGCTCCGGACGCGACGATCGGATGGGACACTATAGAAAAACAGCCTGAATTTTCCAAGACAAGAGTGTTGAGCATCTCACCGAAAACAGGCCCGCTCAAGGGGGATTCATGATGGTAATGAAAAAGAGGAAATATTTTGTCACGAAGGACTAAAGAATGGAGGCCTTCCTTTCGATAAGAACAGCAGAGGTGACGCTGTGCACAACCATTTCCCGTGAGAGCAAGAGATGAAGAAGACCATTCCTGCAGATCAACTGAAAGTCGGGATGTTTGTCCATCTGGAGAAAGCCTGGTTTAAACACCCTTTCCTTTCAAGCAGTTTCAACATCGAGTCGGAAAGTCAGATCAGGAAGATCGTGGATCATGGGATCCGGATGGTGGTGATCGATCCGGAAAAGACCATTTCCCCGAGGCAAAAGATTCAGATCAAAGCCGACTTCCAACCGTCCGCCGGCCGGAAGCAGCAGGGTGACAGAAGCGCAACTCCATCCGCGGTGATCCATCCGGGAAAAGCGGTTCCCCCGAAGGGAAAAATTCAGATCGCAGCCGACTCCCAGCCGCCGGCCGGCCGGAAAGAGCAGGACGTCGAAAGTACAATTCCATCCGCCGAGCAGATCCGGATCCATGAGGCCATGGACGAGATGGTCCGCGACCGGAAGACCCCTCCGGAGGAGAAAGTGCGGGCCGTCCAGGATATGTCCATCCACATGATGCACGATCTGATGGACAAGCCGACTGCTGCCAATATCGTCCAGGCCAAAAAGACCATCGCCAGAATCGTCGACCTGATTCTCCACAATCATTCGATCACTTCACACCTGGCGCAGATCACCTCGCACGACTTCAACACGTACACCCACTCGGTGACGGTGGGCCTCCTGGGCGTCTCGCTCTCCAAGGTTCTCTACCGAAATACCGACGAACACAATCTGCATGAACTGGGAGCCGCATTCTTCCTTCACGACATCGGCAAGGTGCGCATCGACACCGCCATCATCAACAAGCCCGGGAGACTCTCCGAGGAGGAGATGGACACGATGCGCAAGCACCCGTCTTTCGGGTATCAGGTCCTTCGGGAGACCGACCAGCTGACGACCGAGTGCAGGGAGATCACGCTCCAGCACCACGAGCGGGATGACGGAACGGGTTACCCCAAGCGGCTCCGGGGGAAGGATATCCACCAGTACGCCAAGATCTGCGCGATTGCCGACGTCTACGAGGCATTGACGGCCGAAAGGCCCTACAAGCTCCCGATGAAACCGTACGAAGCGCTTGTCTTCATGAAGACGAAGATGTCCAACCATTTTCAAAAGGATATCTTCGACCGTTTCGTTCTGCTTTTCGCCAACGACTGAGTCTGAGGATCGGACAAAGCCGGGAGAGCGCGCCATCCTGTTCCACCCCGGCCGTTCATACAAAAGGGGGTTGCGGTCAAAAAGGCTGCAGCCCCTCTTTCTTTCTGCTATCCTGATCCGGCGATTCGCAAAGACGGGGATCACGCAGGAATCGCAGTGATTACAGGAGGATGGAAAGCGGCCGCTCCACAAGTCCGACAACCGATGAAGATCTATCTGATCAATCCGAAGACACCGGAGAATTTCTGGGCCATGCGTGGAGCCCTCGACATCGTGGGCAGGCACAAGACCCTCATGCAGAATACGGCCCTTCTGACCCTGATCGCACTGACGCCTAAGGACCTGGATATCGAATACGCCCTTTGTGACGAGAACATCTCCCCGATTGACTGGAATCTGGAGTGCGACCTGGTCGGCATCACGGGCTACACCCTCCAGGCCGAGAGGATGGAGGCCGTCAGCCGCCGCTTCCGGGAACGGGGCATCCCGGTCGCCGTCGGCGGCATTTACGCCACCGTCCAGCCGGACCGCGCGGGGGAGATCGCGGATCACCTGTTCATCGGCGAGGCGGAGTACACCTGGCCGCAGTTCCTGAGGGACCGCATTCAGGGCGGCGCAAAAGCCGTTTACCGGCAGGAATCGTTTGTCGATCTGAAGGACACACCCGTTCCGGACCTCTCCTTCATCGACCGGAGGGACTACCACTACTTCTCCCTGCAGACAAGCCGCGGCTGTCCCAACCGCTGCGATTTCTGCGACGTCATCCGCGTTTCGGGAAGGAGATACCGGAGCAAGCCGATCGAGCGGATCATGCTGGAGCTTCGAAACGCCCAAGCCTGGGGAGCGGAAACGGTCTTTTTCTCCGATGACAACTTCGTCGTGAATCGGACATTTACGATGGAGCTGCTCCAGGAAATCATCCGGTGGAACAGGACCCTCTCCCGGCCCGTGTCGTTCGCCACCCAGGCAACCGTCATGATCGGCGCGGACGACGAGATCGTGAGGCTTCTCGCCGATGCGCGCTTCAGCGTCATCTTTCTCGGGCTGGAGACCATCAACCATGAATGCCTCGAAGAGGTGAACAAGGGACAGATGGCCCGGTACGACCCCTTCCAGGTCATTCCCCGCATCTCCAGCCACGGGATCCTTCCATTCCTTGGAATGATCGTCGGCTTCGACCACGATACGCCGGCGGTATTCCAGGAAATCGAGGATTTTCTCGAGGCGACGTCCAGCCCCTTTGCATCGATCAGCGTGCTCAACGCCCCCAACGGAACACCCCTGCACGAGCGAATGAAAAGAGAGGGGCGCCTCATCGAGGATTTCAGAGGCTTCTGGCATCTTTCATCGAATATCATGCCTAAGCTGATCAGCCCGGATGACCTGCAGAACGGCCGGATGGCGCTCTTCCGGAAAATCTACGAACCGGAACACTTCGAGCGGCGCATGATCGGATGGCTGAAGAACGTCAAATACCTGACCGGCCTGTATTCAACCCGAAGGAAGGATCTATTCCGAATCGTCATGATTCTGAAGATATTCCATCATTTCACGTACCGGGTCCCCCCGCCCGTCCGAACCGTGTTCCGGAACATCATGAAGGCGGCATGGGAAATCAATCCCCGCCTCATCTCGAAGGCGGTTCCCGCCCTCGTCCAGTACTGGCACTATTACACCTTTTCACACAACGATGCCGGGACGGGGGAATAAAGCGGCCCGGCCGGGCATGGCCGGGAGAGCCGGCTTCGGGAAGACGTCCGGCCGGCGGGAAGGGCTGGTTTCCGCAATGGGGCAGCCGCTGCAGTCAATCCAGCGACCCGTTGAAATAGGATCTGTGCGCTTCGCAGCGGCATTTCTTGTTCCAGGGCTCGGAACAGTCCCCGATCAATGCGACGTTTGCGTCACCGTCCGGTTTAGGGATCGGCCCGGAGACGGAAACGGATTCCTCCCCGGAGAAGCAGTCCCAGAATATTTCCTTGGTATAGACTCCGCAGCGGTCGCAAAAAAAGTAGGATTCCGTGCACTCGTCTCCAAGGATGCTTCCTGAGATGGAGGCGATGCGGTCTTCCCGCGAGAATGCCTTGTTGCACTGAATGCAGTTCATACCGGGCGGGACGGATCGAAGCCGCCGTCCGTCAGTCGCCCTGGACCCCGATCACATTCGGGATGGGCCACTGATGCATGTTGGTGTCGTTTTGAAGAAAACCGGTTTCGTAACTACCGGCGAGGTTGACGGATATATCCCGGGTCCGGATCGACAGGCTGGCCAGGGGCCCACCCTCCATGTGCATCATCCGGACAACCCCCAGGCCCAGCGAGTTTACCGCCTGATTGAAATCCCTCATGGTCAGCGGCGACCGGCAGAACAGGAAAAGAACACGCCCCTCTCCGTCCATGCCCGCGGCCGATTCGCTCCACCGCCTGTCCGCCCGGTTCCAGACAC
>CAZXMK010000193.1:0-6013 GCA_964641935.1 uncultured Syntrophaceae bacterium | reverse complement strand
GGGGACCAACCAGATCCAGCGGACCATCATCGCCGGGCAGATCCTGCGATAAGTCAGGAGGCGGCGGACGCCGCCTGACGATCAACCCATCAACTGAACCATTCCAGACGAGGAGGATTCATGAAGTATCCAGAACTTTCGTATGAATCGTTTTTCAGCTGGGTGAACCGCTCCCGGATCATGTACTCCCCGGGCCTGCGGAGCGAGGTGGGCTATGAGATGGCCCAGCTGGGCGGAACCAGGGCATTGATCCTGACCGACAAGGGTCTCGTCGGCGCCGGGGTGGCCGGGATGGTCGCCGAGGCCGTGGAGAAATCGGATCTCGAACTGGTCGGGATCTTTGACGGGATCCTCCAGGACGCCCGGATCGACCTCATCAACGAAGGAGCCCGTTTCTACCGGGAAAAGGGCGCCGACTGCCTGATCGCCGTCGGCGGCGGGAGCGTCATGGACACGGCCAAGGCGGTCAACATCCTCATCGGCGAAGGCCTGGACGACTTCGCCCCCCTGGCCGCCCAGGCGGCCCTGTGGGACGGGGCGAAGCCTCTCCCGCCCCACATCGCCTTTCCGACGACGGCGGGAACGGGCTGCGAGATCACCAACGCCATGGTGGTCCTCGACACGGAAGCCCACGCGAAGCTGCAGGTCACCCACCCCTTCTGCAACTCCGACATCGCCATGCTCGACCCGGAACTGACCCTGAAACTGCCTGTAAAGATCACCGCCTTCACGGGCATGGACGCCCTGACCCATGCCATCGAGGGCGTGACGTCGAACAACGCCCAGCCGATCTCGGACGCCCTGGGGTTTCATGCGATCCGCATGATCTGCCGCTACCTGCCGGCGGTGGTCCGGGAGCCCGACAATGTAGACGCCCGGGGGAACATGCTCCTGGCCAGTTGCATCGCCGGGATGTGCTTCGTCAACGCCCTGACCGGGGCAGTCCATGCGCTGGCCCACTCGCTGGGGGCGATTTACGGCATCCCCCACGGAATGGCCAACGCCATCATGCTTCCCCATGTCATGGAGTTCAACCTGGAGGAGCGGCCGGAGCGGTTCCAGATGATCGCCGATGCCATGGGAATCCCAGTGGACGGGATGGAACCCCTGGAGGCGGGGCGCCTGGCCGTGCAGGCCGTGAAGGATCTCCTGAACGAGGTGGGCCTCAGCCAGACCCTGAAGGACTTTGGGGTCCCCGGGGAACGGGAGGCTCTCCAGCCCCTGGTCGAGCTGGCCTCCGGGGACGGACAGATCAGCTACAACCCGCGGTACGTGGAAGAGGAAGACATCATCAACCTTTACCTGAAAGCCCGTTAGAAAGGAGAAGGCCCCATGGAATTCTGGAAGGACCCGCAGGAGGCCGTCACGGCCGTTTTGAAGCTCCACGAGAAGGTGTCGCAGGATCCGGAGCTCGCGGAGGGGATGAAAAAGGTGAACCAGCTCATCCTGTACGATTACACCGAGAGCGGCCCCGGTTGCGCCGTCTGGGTGGACTCCCGCGGCGGCAAGCTCGAGTTCGGCGCCGGCGATCCCCCGGGGACGCCGGACCTGGTCATGAGCCTCTCCGCCGACGACGCGCACCGGTCCTGGTCCGACAAGCTGAACCCGGTCATGGCGATCACCCGCAAGAAGATCCGGGTGAAGGGCTCCGCCGTCGGCCTCCTGAAGCTGGCGCCGAAACTCAAGAAGGTGGCCCTTGCCTACAACGAGGTCCTGCGGGAGCTGGGCTGGGAAGACAAGATCATCAAATAATCGTTCGAGTCTGCCCGTCGGGGGGTGGTGACATCCCCCAACGGGCATTTTCGCCCTGGAAAAAAGACACACCTGAGACCGCCCTGTCCAAAACCCGGCCCTCCGGGCCGCCGAGAGCCTGCTCGCCGAGCTCGCCTGGCCGGGACGGGCGTCCTGAACCATAAATCCCCCTGTCCCGGTTCCCGCGGAGAACCGGGGCCCTTTTCCCCAGGAGGTACCCCCATGAAAGGCAACACAGGCAAAATACTCAACGTGGATCTGTCGGCAGGGAAGACGGAGATCGAGACCCTTCCCGAGGCCTGGTACAGGCAGTATATCGGCGGCAGCGGGCTGGCGGCCAGGCTCTTCTGGGAGCGGGGTCGGTTCGACCTGGATCCCCTGGACCCGGCGGCGATGCTGATCTTCATGAACGGCCCCTTCGCAGGGCTTCGCCTCTCCGGGGCCAGCCGGAACAGCGTCGCCGGGTGCTCCCCCCTGACGGGGCACTGGGGAGACTCTTCCTGCGGGGGGTATTTCGCCCCGGAGCTTCGCTACTGCGGCCTCGACGGCATCGTCATCACCGGACGGACGGAAAAGCCCTCCCTGCTCCTGGTCGAGGACGACCGGGCACAGGTTCTCGACGCCTCTGACCTCTGGGGGAAGGGGACCGAAGAGACGACACGCCTCCTGAAGGAGCGCTACGGCAAGAACGCCCGGACGCTGGTCATCGGTCCCGCGGCGGAGAAGCTGGTGAAATTCTCGCTGATCCTGAACGACGGCCACCACGCCACGGGCCGGGCCGGCTTCGGCACCCTCATGGGGGCCAAGCAGCTTAAGGCCGTCGTCGTGAAGGCCTCGAAGAAAACGATGGAACTGGCGGACCCGGCGGCGTTCGAGGAGCTCCGGAAAGACCTGAACGAGCGCATCAAGGAGGCCCTGGCATCCAATGTCCTGCATGAGAACGGGACGGCAGCGAACCTGATGGGCGGCGTCTACAGCGGCGACGTCCCGGTCAAAAACTGGACCTCCAACTTCTGGGAGGAGGCGGCGGAGGCCCTCTCGGGAGGGACCCTGACGGACCTGTACCTGACCCGCCGCGGCGCCTGTGCCTACTGCGGCATCGCCTGCAAACGGGTCGTGGAGGTCAAGGACGGCCCCTTCGCCGTACCCGAGGGACCCGGCCCGGAGTACGAGACCATCGTCGCCTTCGGGACCCTCATCGGCAGCATCGACCTGGCGGCGACCTGCAAGGCCGGGCGCCTCTGCAACGATCTCGGGATCGACAGCATCTCCGCCGGCGGGACCATCGCCTGGGCCATGGAGGCCTTCGAGCGGGGGGACCTCACCCTGGAGCAGACGGACGGTGTTCCCTTCGTCTGGGGCGACATGGCCACGGTCATCGACGTGATCCTCCCGAAGATCGGCCTCCGGGAGGGGAAACTCGGCGAGCTCCTTGCCGACGGCAGCGTGAAGGCAGCCGGAAAGATCAGGAAGGGCCTCGACTACACGGTTCACAGCAAGGGGCTGGAGGCGCCCATGCACGATCCCCGGGGCGGCGGGCACGGGATGGCCCTGACCTATGCCGTGGGTGCCCGGGGGGCCTGCCATGTCGCGGACCCGATGCTGTTCATGGAGATGGGTGCACGGTATTACCCGGAGATCGGCTTCGACCTGATCCTGGAACCGCAGACCTCGGAGAACAAGGCGGAAGCCGCCGTGACGGCGGTGGCCCTGGGGGCCATCGAGAACAGCGCCTGCTTCTGCAACTTCGCCGACGCCGAGGTGACCATCCCGGACTGGCTAACCCTTTTTAACGCTGTGGCCGACTACGGATGGGACGCCGAGGAGATGATGCGGGCAGGCAGGCGGGTCTATTTCCTCAAGCGCCTCATCAACCACGGATTCGGCCTCACGGCCGCGGACGACAGCCTGACGCCCCGGATGCTCGAGCCGGGCAAGGACGGGGAGGCCGATGGCTCCCAGGTGGACCTGGCGTTCATGAAGGCCCGGTTCTACGAACTCATGGGCATCGACCCCGAGAAAGGGATCCCGACCCGGGAGGCCCTGACGGCTGCAGGCATGGAAGAAGAGGCGGACCGGGTGTGGGGCTGAACCCCGGCCCGACGACAGGCCGGCCTTGACTTTTGGCCTCCGTTCTTTCATGTAACAGGAAATCCAAAGGAAGGGAGAAGGCTTATGAAACGCATCCTGTTTGCCGTCGCCGTCATTTTCCTGTTTGTCACCGTCGCGGCCGCTGCCGGCCCCAAGACGTACCAGGTCACGGGACCGGTACTGGAGAAGAAGGACAACATCATCGTCGTCCAGAAGGGAAAGGAAAAGTGGGAGCTCGCCCTGTCGAAGGACACAAAGGTCAAAGGCGATCTCAAGGTCGGCTCCAAGGTCACCATTGAATACACCATGACGGCAGCCGCCATCGAGGTGAAAGAGGACAAGAAGGCCGACAAGAAGGCGCCTGACAAGAAGGCGCCCGCCAAGAAGTAGTCGGTTCGATCCAGCAAGCCTGCACGGCGGCCCTGCCTCCCCGGCGGGGCCGCCATCTTCCCCGGCCCCTTCCCGGCCGGTACACCCGGAGGCGTCATGGCTCAGCAAATCCCGCCGATTCTCGTCGCCAGAGGCAAATCGGACCTCTTCCTGTACCCGAAAATGGCCAACCGGCACGGGCTGATAGCCGGCGCCACCGGCACGGGCAAGACCATCTCCCTCCGTGTGCTGGCCGAACAGTTCTCCGCGCTTGGCGTCCCCGTCTTCCTGGCCGACGTCAAGGGAGACCTCTCGGGGATCGGCCGGCCCGGCGGGGATCACGCCAAAGTGGCCGAGCGTGTGAAAGAGCTCAAGATGCAGGAGTTCTCCTTCTCCTACGAGGGGTATCCCGCCGTCTTCTGGGACGTCTTCGGCGAGAAGGGCCATCCGGTCCGGACAACGGTCACGGAGATGGGGCCGATTCTCCTGTCCCGGATCCTCAACCTGAACGAGACCCAGAGCGGCGTCCTGAGCATCCTCTTCAAGATCGCCGACGACAACGGATTCCTGCTCCTCGACCTCAAGGACCTTCGCGCCATGGCCCAGTACGTGGGCGACAACGCGGAGACGTTCCGGCTCGAATACGGGAACATCTCCAAGGCCAGTGTCGGCGCCATCCAGAGGAACCTCCTCGTTCTGGAGGAGCAGGGCGGCGAGAAATTCTTCGGCGAGCCGGCCCTCAACATCGAAGACCTCCTGCAGACCGACGCGGCGGGGCGGGGAGCGGTCAACATCCTTTCGGCCGACCGGCTCATGCAGTCCCCCAAGGTGTACGCCACGTTTCTCCTCTGGCTCCTGTCGGAGCTCTTCGAACAGCTCCCCGAGGCGGGGGATCCTCCGAAACCGAAGCTCGTTTTCTTCTTCGACGAGGCCCACCTCCTCTTCGACGACGCCCCAAAGGCCCTGGAGGAAAAAATCGAGCAGGTGGTGCGGCTGATCCGCTCCAAGGGCGTGGGGGTCTATTTCGTCACGCAGAACCCGCTCGACATCCCCGACGCCGTCCTCGGCCAGCTTGGCAACCGTGTCCAGCACGCCCTGCGGGCCTTCACGCCCCGGGACCAGAAGGCGGTCCGGGCCGCCGCGGAGACCTTCCGGGCCAATCCCGACCTCGATACGGCAGCGGCCATCCTGGAGCTGGGCGTGGGGGAGGCCCTCGTCTCCATGCAGGACGAGAAAGGCGTGCCCGGTATCGTGGAGCGGGCCTGGATCGCTCCGCCCCGGAGTTCCCTAACGCCCCTGATGCCTGCCGAGCTGCTCGGGATCGTAAAGGAGTCTCCTATCTACGGCTCATATGAAAACGTGGTGGACCGGGAGTCGGCGTACGAAAAACTCAAAACCCGGGCGGGACAGGAAACGGAGTCGATGGCACCTGCAAAGGGAGGGAAAAGGCAGCCCAAAAGCCAGACGGAGCAACTCGTCGGCGCCCTGACCACGAGCGCCGCCCGCGCCATCGGCAGCCAGATCGGCCGGCAGCTCATCCGCGGCGTCCTGGGATCCCTGTTCGGAGGACGGCGATAGCCGCCGTCCTTTTCGTAACCTCTCATAAGAAACGGATGCCGCGGCCGCGAAATGGTGGGACGGATTTCAAATCCGCACCTCTTCTTTTGTATTCCTTTCATACCAAGTCGGATCACCTTTCCTGTTGTAAGAAGCGTATCGGCGCGGGGGCTGCCACGGGGGCTTCCGCCGGCGCGGAAGCATTTACAGCCATCCGTCGTCCACGGCCCGGCAGGCAAGAGCG
>CAZXMK010000192.1:0-6085 GCA_964641935.1 uncultured Syntrophaceae bacterium | reverse complement strand
CTTCCCCGGCAGCAGGCAGAGCTGGTCAAACTGGCGGTGGAACAGGCAAAACTGGTGTTCAAAAAGCTGCCCCTTCTCGGCCCGGTGTGCTTTCTGGCCATGAATTCACCGTCCCACCGGTTCATGTTTGTCGCCGATTTCGAATGGCGGATTCTGCCGCCGGTCGTGCTCGATCAGGCAAAGGTGTACATGCGGGACGAATCGCCCGTTGCCTTCGCCAGTTGGGCCTTCCTGTCGAAAGAAGTGGCGGACCGCTACCGGAAGATCGGCAGGCTGGCACCGCCGGACTGGAAAAGCGGCGATGAACCCTGGCTGATCGACGTCATCGCCCCCTTCGGCTCCGTGGAGGAGGTCGTCAAGGATCTCAAGACGAACACGTCCCTGGCGGGGAAGACGACCAGAATGCTCGGCCCCAAGGTCGGCGACGAGCAGGGGATCATCGAATTCTGATCTCTCGATTGGCCGATATCTCTCTCGTGCTCCAATTCAAGTTCGCATTCTTCTGAAAAGATTTCTCCACTTGGCACGAAGCGAAAGACCCGTCCTATTGCTTCACAGAATGAAGCAATAGGACGGTAAATGGCTCGATACCTCCGGCAGCGTCCGGACTGGACACGGTTTCACTGGAACGGCAAAAGGGGGCTTTTCGCCCCCTTTCCCGTTCCTCTCAAAATGTCCTGCCGGACCTCAGATTCTCCCGATCTTCCTCATGCCGTCCATGAATACGGAATAGAAGTTCTTGTTGTCGTTGATTCCCCGGCGCAGGATCGGTCCCACGTCTTCGATGTTCTTCTTGTTGATCACCAGGTTCACGCTCAGGTGGAAGGCCGCCATGTTGTCCATGGTCCGCAGCGTGCTGTTAAGCAGGACAACAAAGACATTCCTCCGGGTGTTCATGTTCAGGGTCTCCAGGTAATCCAGAACTTCCCGTTCGAAGCCCTCGTCCACGACCACCAGGTCGAAAACGTGGAACCGCATGCTCTTCAGGGCGTCCTTGGCCGAGGCGGACTCGCTGATCTGGTACCCCATCGCCTGCAGCGCCTGGATGATCCTCTCCCGGCTTGCCGCATCGTTTGAGCACACGAGTGCCGTCTCTCCCTCCTCGAGAACGAAGTCGAAGGGCCGGTCCGAGGAATCGTAAGAGTCCGCCGCCACCTCGTCCAACAGTTTCTTTTCGTCTTCCATCGTCTATCTCCCTTGTATCCGTTGACGGGCTTCAGAGCGGATTACCAGCCCGGCCTCTTGGGGGGTTTCCCGTAATCCGAATCCACCTGGAGCTTTCCCAGGTCCGTCGTCTTTTCGCCCCGGGCGCTCTTGACGGTGTCGATGCCCCGTCCAACCGCGCTCTTGTTGGATGCATAGGCCTTCGCCGTCTCCTCCGTGATGAGCCCCTCCTTGTAGAGATCCACGATGGATTCGTCGAAGGTGATCATGCCGAAGGGCCGGCTCTGGTCGATGATGTCGTAGAAGGTCTTGCCTTCCGACTCGCCGTTCAGGATCGTGTCCTTCACGCGCAGGTTCGTGCCCATGATCTCGAAGGCCGCCACCCGGCCGCCGCCGACCTTCGGAAGCAGGCGCTGGCAGGCGATCCAGCGGACCGTGTCGGCCAGACGGATGCGGATCTGTTTTTCCTCCTCCGTGCTGAACATGCCCAGGATGCGGTTGATGGTCTGGCCCGCATCGACGGTATGCAGGGTGGTCAGTACCAGGTGCCCCGTCTCCGCCGCGGAGAGGCCGATCTCGACGGTCTCCCGGTCGCGCATTTCGCCGACGAGGATCACCTTCGGGGCCTGGCGCAGGGCCGCCCGGAGGCCGCTGGAAAAGATGTCAAAGTCCTGGCCCATTTCCCGCTGGTTGAAGGTTGCCTTCTTCTGGGGATGGACGAATTCGACCGGGTCTTCCAGGGTGACCACATGGACCGACTGCTCGTCGTTGACCTTGTCGAGAACCGCCGCCAGGGAGGTGGATTTTCCGCTTCCGGTGGCGCCGGTGACGAAAATGATGCCGTTCTTTTCCTGGGCCATCTTCTTGAAGGCCTCCGGCAGGTTCATCTCGGCGATGGTGGGGATCTTTGTCTCCAGTTTCCTCATCACGATGGAGAGGTTGCCCTTCTGGGAGAAGATGTTCACGCGGAATCGGGCTCGCCCGGGGAGTTCGTAGGCCAGATCGCAGGATCCCTTCGTCAGGAGATCCTCCGTGAGGCGGCGGTCCCGGTTGATGAGGTTCATGGCGAAGATTTCCGTCTGGAACGGGGAGAGCGTTTCGAAACTCGGCTCCAAGTCCACTTTCGACAACTGGCCGGATGTCTCCACCTGGAACGGCTTGCCCACCGTCATGTTCAGGTCCGAAACGCCTTTGTGGGCATCCAGCATCTTTCCCAGGATGTAGTCGACCTCTTGCTTTCTCATGTTTCTGCCTCCTCGATGCCGGTCGCGGGGACCGGTCCGGCGGTTACACCTCCGTGAAGTCCGTCGGCGGATTCTTCAGGTACTGGCGGAACCGGCCCTTGTCGTTGCACTTCTGGTAGGCATCATCGCCGGAGATCCAACCCTTGTTCATGAGATCCATGATGGCGTCGTCCAAAAGCTGCATGCCGTATTTCTTTCCTGTCTGGATCATGGACGGAATCTGGAAGGTCTTGGATTCCCGGACGAGGTTGCGCACCGCCGAGTTGGCGATGAGGATCTCCAGGGCGGCGCAGCGGCCTTTCTTGTCGACCCGTTTAAACAGGGTCTGGGAAATGACGGCCCGGATCCCGTCGGCCAGGGTGGAACGGATCTGCGCCTGTTCGCTGGACGGGAACACTTCTATGACGCGGTCCACCGTCTTGGCGGCGCTGGTGGTATGCAGGGTCCCGAAGACCAGGTGGCCCGTGGAGGCCGCCTCGATGGCCAGGCTGATCGTTTCAAGATCACGCATTTCGCCGACCAGGATGATGTCCGGGTCCTCGCGGAGGGCGCCCCGGAGGGCCGCTGAGAAGCTCTTCGTGTGGAGCCCCACCTCCCGGTGGTTGACGATGCAGCTCTGGCTCTCGTGGACGAACTCGATGGGATCTTCAACCGTAATGATGTGATCCTTCCGCAGTCTGTTCGCCTCGTCGACAATCGCCGCCAGAGTCGTCGACTTTCCGCTGCCGGTGGGGCCAGTGACCAGGATGAGTCCCCGGGGCAGGAGGGCCAGCTTGGCGATCACGTCGGGGAGTCCCAGGTCCTTGCAGGTCAGGATCTTGCTCGGAATTTCCCGGAAAACGGCCGCGCAGCCCCACTTCTGCTCGAAAAAGTTGGCGCGGTAGCGGGCCAGCCCCGGGATTTCATAGGCAAAGTCGACATCACCCGTCTCCTCGAACTGCTTGATCTTGATCTCCGGGGCGATCTCGTAGAGCATGGCCTTCAGCCCGTCGTTGTCCAGGCGGTCGTACTTGATCCGCTCGATCTCGCCGCGGATCCGGAGGGCCGGCTGCTGACCCGTCACGAGGTGCAGGTCCGAGGCCCCCTGCTCGTTCATCAACTGGAAAAAGGCATCAATCTTGGCCATGGGATTCCTCCTCTGTCGGTTTAACGGCCCCGGTCACTCCGGATACCGGCCTTTCATCGTTGAAGGGCAGGGTCCGGAAAAAGGGTCGGCCTTTTTTATTCTGGAAAGTCCGGCTTTCGATCCTGCATACAGGTCGATACCGGCATGTGCGGATGCGAAACGTATAAGGGATAGACAAAAAGGATGTCAAGCGTTTCTGAAACCCTGCGCCTTGCCAGGGGGTCCCGGGTGTGTTAATGCTCCCGGAAGGAGGTCAGCCGAAGCGCCCATGTCCGAGAAATTTAAAAAAAAGATCAACTACCTGCGGGTGTCCGTCACGGACCGCTGCAACCTGCGATGCACCTATTGCATGCCCAAGGAGGGGGTGTCCCTGCTGGGACACAACGATATTCTGCGTTACGAAGAGATCCTGCGGGTCGTCCGGGCGGCCATTCCGGAAGGCATCAACAAGGTCCGACTCACCGGCGGCGAGCCGCTCACAAGGAAAGGACTCGTTGGATTCATTGACAATCTGACGAAGATCGAAGGACTCTCGGATGTCAGCCTCACAACGAACGGCATTCTTCTGGAGGATCAGGCGGAGCCCATTTACCGGGCGGGAATCCGTCGCATCAACATCAGCGTCGACTCCCTGAACCCGGACCGCTACCGGGCCATCACCCGGGGCGGGGATCTGGACGCGGTGCTCCGGGGCATCCGGAAGGCCGCCGAGGTCGGCTTCTCCCCCATCAAGATCAACATCGTCCTGATGAAGGGAACCAACGACGATGAAATTCTGGACTTCGCCCGGGCAACGCTCCGCTGGCCCTATCAGATCCGGTTCATTGAAATGATGCCCATCGGTCGGAACAACTCAGAGGTCATGACGGAGTACCTGTCCAACGACGTGGCCCGGGAACGGATCGGACAGTCGTTCAAGATGGAGTACCTGGGCGAAAACGGCGATCCGGACAACCGGGGACCCGCCCGGCGCTACCGGATCGACGGGGCAATCGGGGAGATCGGATTCATCAGCCCCATCAGCCATGAATTCTGCAGTGAATGCAATCGCCTCCGGCTCACCGCCGAGGGTCATCTCCGGGCCTGCCTGCTCTCCGACGACGAGATCGACCTCAAGCCCGACCTGAGAAGCGGCTGCTCCGACGAGGTTCTCAAGCGGCTGATCCGCCGGGCGATCGCCGCGAAGCCCGCGAGAAAGCATGTACTGCCGGGTGATCCGTCACCGAGAAAATGCAGCCGGCAGATGTCCGCCATCGGAGGATAGAACCGGTTGAAACACCGGCGGGCAATTCATGCCCCAGGGCATCGCCGCCAGGCGAAGGAGCAGAATCGTGATTTTCACCGAGGATGTCGCCCGAACCTATGACGACTGGCTCCTGACCCCTGCCGGAGCGTACATGGACCGGCGGGAGAAGAGCCTGATCCTGAACCACCTCACGCCCCGCGAGGGAGAGCGGCTGCTGGACGTGGGATGCGGCACCGGCGATCACCTCGCTCTCTTCCGGGCCAAGGGCTGCGCCGTCTCCGGCATCGATTCCTCCCCCCCCATGCTGGCCCGGGCACGGCAAAAACTGGGCGCCCATGCGGACCTGCGGCTCGGGGCGGCGGAGGAGCTTCCCTTCTCGGACAACGAGTTCGACATCGTAACCCTCATTACGTCCCTGGAGTTCACCGCCGACCCGGAACGGGCCATCTCCGAGGCGATCCGGGTCTGCCGGGGCCGCGTTTTCGTGGGAGCCCTCAACCGCTGGTCCATCATCGCCGCGGCACGCCGCATGGCGGACCGGCGAAGCCCGACCCTTTTTCGCCACGCCCGCTTTTTTACTGCCGGCGAGCTCCGGCGCCTGATCCGCAGACTCCTGCCGGGATCGCACATCCAGTGGGGAAGCGTCGTTTTCCTGCCCTATGGATGGTACCCCTCTCTGTCGGACCTGGAGGAGCTGATCCCGGTAACCAAGAATCCATTCGGGGCCTTTCTTGGGCTGTCCTTCCCTGTTACCTTCTCCACCCGGACGATCCAGGAACCCATGCGGATCACCTTTGGAATGGAGGCCCGGAAGCAGCGTCCAATCCCCGGTGCCGTCCGGGTGATCAAGTGATACGGAGAGTTACATGGTTCGGGAAGCCCTGCTCTATGAAAGGAAGGAAGAAAACAAGGTCCGGTGCGGGCTCTGCGCCCACCGGTGCGTCATCGCTCCGGGGAAAAGAGGGGTCTGCGCCGTCCGCGAGAACCGGGACGGAGTCCTTCACACCCTTGTTTATGGTGCCCTGATAGCCGGAAACGTCGATCCGATCGAGAAGAAGCCCCTCTTCCACCTCCACCCGGGATCCAAATCCTTTTCCATCGCCACCGTGGGCTGCAACTTCTCCTGCACGTTCTGCCAGAACGCGGACATCTCCCAGCTGCCCCGGGAGGGCGGCATGATCCAGGGACGCGAGACCACCCCGGCGGTCGTCGTCGAATCGGCCGTCCGCTCAGGGTCCCGGACCATCGCCTACACCTATACGGAACCCACGATCTTCTTCGAGTATGCCCTGGATATCGCCCGGA
>CAZXMK010000191.1:0-6121 GCA_964641935.1 uncultured Syntrophaceae bacterium | reverse complement strand
GAGGCCGGATACAGCCCCGTATACGGCGCGAGACCGCTGAAGCGGGCGCTTCAGAAACTGCTGCTGGATCCGCTGGCCATGAAGATCCTGGAGGGGACATTCCGGGAGGGCGACACCATACGCGTGGATGCGTCCGAGGCCGGTGAGATCGCCATGCAGAAACAGGAAACAGAGAAAAGGAGGTCAACATGAACTCGTTCCGAACGGCACTCCTCCTGGGGGCGCTGACGGGACTCCTGATGCTCATCGGGGGATATTTCGGAGGGCGCGGCGGAGTCGTCCTGGCCTTCGTGTTCGCGATGGTCATGAACTTTGGAAGCTACTGGTTCTCCGACAAGATCGTCCTGAAAATGTACCGCGCCCAGGAGGTCACGGAAGCCGAGGCGCCGGAGCTCTATCACATGGTGAAAACCCTGGCCCTGAAGGCTTCCCTTCCCATGCCGCGGGTCTATATCGTCCCTGGAGATACTCCTAATGCGTTTGCCACGGGCCGCAACGAGCAGCATGCCGTAGTGGCCGTGACGGAAGGGATCCTCCGGATCCTCAACCGCGATGAGCTGGAAGGGGTCATCGCCCACGAACTGACCCACATCAAAAACAGGGACATCCTTATCGGCTCCATCGCCGCGACCCTGGCCGGGGCCATCGTCATGCTGGCCAACATGGCCCAGTGGGCGGCCATTTTCGGTGGCGCGAGGGGGGACGACGACGAGGGGGGAGGGGGGATTCTCGGCCTGATCGCGATGGCCATCCTGGCCCCCATCGCCGCGACGATCATCCAGATGGCGGTTTCCCGCTCCCGGGAATACATGGCTGACGACGGCGGTGCGAGGGTGTCGGGCAAGCCCTATGGGCTGGCTGGCGCACTCGAGAAGCTTTCCCGGGCTTCCCAGGCCGTCCCGATGGATGCCAATCCGTCGACGGCCCACATGTTCATCGTCAACCCACTGACGGGACGTTCCCTGATGAGCCTGTTCAGCACTCATCCGCCGATCGAGGAGCGGATTGCCAGGCTGCGCAGCATGAGAATTTCCTGAGAATCCATAGGGCTTCCGGTAATCCGGGCCTGTTTCCGGTTTTGCCGGAAGTCCTTTGTTATTACCGGAGGCATGTGTCATGGTGGAAGAAAAGGAAGGAAAAGGATTTGTAGTCCGGGATCGGCGTCTTTTCGACGAGTCGGGGTCTCCGAAAGAAGAACCGGATCCCGCCAAGGCCGCTTCCACACCCTCGGAGGAGCCGGCTGCCGCTGCCGAAGAACCCCCTCCCCGGCGGGAGTCCCCTCGTGAAGAGCCCTCGGCGGCCGGTTCTCCGGAAGAAGAAGCCGCATATCCGGAGGTATCCTTTGCCAGCTTTGTCGTGTCCCTGAGCACATCGGTTCTCTATCATTTCGGAGACATCCCCGACCCTGTGACCAACCGTACGGAGCGCAACCTGCCGGCGGCCAAGCAGACCATCGACATCCTGGGCATGCTGCAGCGGAAAACGGAGGGCAACCTGGAAGAGGGAGAAAAAGCCCTTCTGGACAGCGCTCTGTTCGAATTGCGGATGAGGTACGTGAAAGAGAGCACCAGGCAATGATTCGGAGGCTGTCACCGGCCAAGGTGAACCTTGTCCTCCGGGTCCTGGGGAAACGCAAGGACGGCTACCACGAAATCGCCTCCCTGATGCAGGCGGTCAGCCTGTATGACGAACTGATCTTTTATCCGCAAAAAGCGGAGGGGATCATACTCCGCTGCCCCGGGAGCGAATTGCCGGAAGACGAGAGGAATCTGGTTTATCGGGCCGCCCGGGCTTTCTTTTCGAGATCCGGCGTCGCCGGGGGAGTCGAGATCGAACTCCGCAAACGGATCCCCATGGCTGCCGGACTGGGCGGCGGGAGTTCCAACGCCGCCATCACCCTGTCCACCCTGAATGAAATCTGCGGTTCCCCGCTTACGAGGGACATCCTCTCCGGCCTGGCCGCCTCGCTGGGGGCCGATGTCCCCTTCTTCCTGTTCGAAAACCGGGCCTGGGCCTTCGGGATCGGCGAGCGGCTCGAACCGGCGGACCCCCTCCCTTCCTTCGATTTGGTCCTTCTTCACCCCCCCCTCGAAGTGCCCACAGGGCCTGTCTATCAGGGGCTCAATTTGGGATTGACAAACGGTCCCATAAATTATAGCATCCCGCGATTTTATACGATCTGTGATGTGGCGCAGGGTCTTTGGAACGATCTGGAGAGCGTGACCCTGAAGCGCCATCCGGAGCTTCAGGAACTGAAGAATCTCCTGCTTCGAAAAGGCGCTTTGGGAACCCTGATGTCCGGCAGCGGTCCCACCGTCTTCGGCATTTTCGAAAGGGGAGAAGATGCCCGGAGAGCAGCGGCGGCCCTGACGGGATCGGGGAAATGGGGTGTGTATACGGCCCGTTCATTGTGACTCCCGGTTGCCTTGCTGTCATATGCCGGTTGACGGACCCGGGTTCGGACATGCAGAGTGGTCTGGATGGCATACTGGGGCGTCGTCAAGCGGTAAGACACAAGAATTTGGATCTTGCATACGGAGGTTCGAATCCTCCCGCCCCAGCCACGCCATGAATTGCTAACCAATCGGGACATGGATTCCCGCCCAGAGAGAGTTTATCATGCTGGAAAGAATAAGGATCTTTTCCGGGAACGCCAATCCTGAGCTTTCCCAGAAAATATGTGACCATCTCGGTGTACCGCTCGGAAAAGCCCATGTCTCGACATTCAGCGACGGAGAGACGCGTGTGGAAATCGATGAAAATGTTCGCGGAATGGACGTTTTCATCATCCAGTCGACCTGTCCGCCGGTAAACCTGACCTGCATGGAACTGCTGATCATGATCGATGCCATGAAGCGGGCCTCCGCGGACCGCATCACGGCGGTCATCCCGTACTACGGGTATGCCAGGCAGGACCGGAAGGTAGCCCCCCGGGCACCCATATCGGCAAAGCTCCTGGCCGATCTCATTACCACGGCCGGCGCCAACCGGGTTCTTTCAATGGACCTTCACGCCGGCCAGATTCAAGGCTTCTTCAACATCCCCGTCGACAACCTCTTCGCCACCCCCATCCTCCTCGATTACTTCAAAGAGCGCTATACGGAAAACACCGTGATCGTGTCGCCCGACACGGGCGGCGTCGAACGGGCGAGGGCCTTTGCGAAGCGCCTCGGGGCAAGCCTGGCGATCATAGACAAGCGGCGGGACGGTCCCAATGAAGCGCAGGTCATGAACATCATTGGTAACGTTGAAGGGAAACGGGTCATCATCCTGGATGATATGATCGACACAGCGGGAACGGTCGTCCAGGGCTGCAATGCCCTGAAAGAGGCGGGAGCCCTCGAAGTGGCCGTCTGCTGCACCCACCCGGTCCTCTCCGGGCCGGCCATCGAGCGGATCGAAAACTCGTCGCTCAAGGAGGTTGTTGTTACCGACACAATCCCTCTTCACGAGAGGGCAAGGTCCTGCAATCGCCTCCAGGTCCTCTCCGTGGCGCGCCTGTTGAGCGAGGCGGTGCGGCGAATTTACTACAACGATTCCATCAGTTCACTATTCATATAGCAGGAGGAAGTCATGGAAGTCATGGAGTTGAGGGCTGAGGCCCGGACAGGATCGGGAAAGGGGCCGGCCCGGCGCCTGCGCAGCCAGGGGAAGATTCCGGCCGTTTTTTATGGCGGCGGGGCCGACTCCGTGCCTATCTCCGTCAGTACCGATGATCTGTTGAAGCTTTTGAGGAGTTCGGAAGAAAATATCTTCGTGAAGCTGGTCATCGATGAATCGGGGCAGAAGGCGGAAAAACTGTCCGTGATCAAGGATCTTCAGATCGATCCGGCCAGCCGGAAACTGTTTCATGCCGACTTTTGCGAAGTAAGCATGGACCACAAGATGACGTTTGACGTTTCCCTTCACTTTACGGGGACGCCTGAGGGCGTCAAGGACGGCGGAGAGATGCTCCACCTCAAAAGGGAAGTCCGCCTGAGCTGTCTGCCGGGGCAACTCCCCCAGTTCATCGAGGTGGATGTGACCGGCCTGGGGATCGGAGACTCTCTGAGAGTTGCGGATCTCAAGGTGGCCGAGGGGATCCTTCTGGTCGACGGCGAGGATACGGCCATTGTGACGGTCATGGCCCCGAGGGTTCCTACGGCGGCCGAGCTGGAAGAGACCGGGGAAGCGACGAAGGAACCAGAGGTTATCAAGCAGAAGGCCCGAGAGGAGTAAGGATCGGGGAATCCGATGAAGCTCATCGTGGGGCTGGGCAATCCGGGGGAACGATACCGGTTCAGCCGGCACAACCTGGGATTTCTGGTGATCGATGAGCTGGCGGAAAGAGAAAACCTACCCCTTTCCCAGAAACGGTTCGAGGCCGTTTTCGGCAAGGGGGCCGTCAGCACGACCCCCGCTCTGCTCGCCAAGCCTCAAACGTACATGAACCTTAGCGGTCTGGCTGTCCGCAGGCTCTTTGACTTTTTTAAAATCGACCTGGAAGACCTGATCGTGGTCCATGACGATCTTGACCTGCCCTTCGGAGCCCTCCGCCTGAAAAAGGGGGGAGGATCCGGCGGGCACAAGGGTTTAATCTCCGTCATGGAATCTCTCGGGGGGGACAATTTTATCCGCGTTCGCATGGGGATCGGGAAACCGCCCCACAAGGGAATGGTGGAAGATTATGTTCTCCAGATCCTGCCCCGGGAACAGGCGGAGAGGCTTTCCGAGGTCGTTTCCGAAGCGGCGGAAGCCATTGGCTTTCTCATGACGTCCGGACTTCCGGCGGCCATGAATCGGTACAATGGCAGAGCCAAGAAAAATTTTGAGGAAGAGGAGGTTTAATGATGCGTAAAGGTAAAAGAAGTATTTTATCCCTTACCTTGGCCATCGCGCTCATGCTGTTGTGCATGGCGCCCATGGCCTTTGCCGGTGAGGCGGACATCAAGCTGCCTGACCTGAGCCAGGTATCCTTCATGGCCGGTTCGCTCAGCGGGATGCTGATCCTGAACCTGGGTCTTGCTGTTTGCGTGATCGGTTTGATTTTCGGCTGGATGCAATACACCCAGACGAAGAACCTGCCGGCCCATCAGGCCATGCTGGACGTTTCCCAGACGATCTGGGAAACCTGCAAGACTTATGTTCTCCAGCAGGGGAAATTCCTGGCGGCGCTGTGGGTCCTGATCGGTGCCTGTATGGTTTACTATTTCGGTGTTCTGTCGCATATGGGCGCAATGGAAGTGATCGTCATTCTCGCGGCATCTATCCTGGGAATCCTGGGTTCCTACGGGGTGGCCTGGTTCGGCATCCGGATCAACACGGTGGCCAACTCCCGGGCCGCTTTCGCCTCCCTGAGCGGTGATCCCCTCAGCATCGTCAACATCTGTCTCCGTTCGGGTATGAGCGTGGGCCTGCTCCTGGTCAGCATCGAGCTCTTTTTCATGATCATCATTCTGGCCTACATCCCGGGTGAGCTGGCCGGTCCCTGCTTCATCGGCTTTGCCATCGGCGAGTCCCTCGGCGCCTCGGCCCTCCGTATCTGCGGCGGTATCTTCACGAAGATCGCCGACATCGGTTCCGACCTCATGAAGATCATCTTCCACCTCCCGGAAGACGACCCGAAGAACCCCGGCGTCATCGCCGACTGCACCGGTGACAACGCGGGCGACAGCGTCGGCCCCACGGCGGACGGCTTCGAGACCTACGGTGTCACGGGTGTGGCCCTTATCGCGTTTTTGGCCCTGGCCCTGGCGGACAACCCCACCATGGGCGGCAAGCTGGTCGTCTGGATCTTTGCCATGCGTATTCTCATGATCCTGACGTCGCTGGTCTCCTACTTCGTGAACGACGTTGTCAGCAAATCCGCCTTCAGCGGCAAGAAGGACTTCAATTTCGAGCATCCCCTGACCAACCTGGTCTGGATCACCTCGATCGTTTCGATCCTCGTTACCTTTGGCGCCAGATATCTCCTGCTGGCGGAACTGCCCCCGGTGGGTGACTCCATGGCCCTCTGGCTGGCCCTGTCCATCATCATCAGCTGCGGGACCATTGCCGGTGCGCTGATTCCTGAATTTACAAAGGTTTTTACCAGCACGAGTTCCCGCCACTGCGAGGAGTGCGTGAACGCCTCCCGCCAGGG
>CAZXMK010000190.1:0-6132 GCA_964641935.1 uncultured Syntrophaceae bacterium | reverse complement strand
TTTTCCGTTTACACCGGGGTGTGCTTCGTCTATGCAGAACACAGCCGTTCCGGCGACCTATGGTTGATAGAGAGCCGATTCCCGAACGGACGGAACAGGGAGAACCATGGAGACATTCGATCTGATCGTCATCGGCGGCGGCCCCGGCGGACACGCTGTAGCGGAGGAGTCCGCGCGCCTGGGAGTGCGCACAGCCATCCTGGAGCGCAGCGGATGGGGAGGAACCTGCACGCACCGCGGCTGCATCCCCACGAAGGCCCTTCTGGCATGCAGCCGGACCCGGACGGTGCTGAAGAAGGCAGGACGCCTGGGCGTGAAGGTCCCCGACGCCGCGCTCGACTATACGGTAGCGCGCAGGCACATGGAGCAGATGATCCGGGTCTCCACGCTGGGGGCCCACCAATCCCTGAAAGACGCAGGCGCGGATTGCCGGATCGGCACGGGATCCCTGAAGGCCCCGGGGGAAGTGGAATGGACGGCGCAGGACGGAACGGTTTCCACGCTTAAGGCCCCGTTCATCGTGATCGCCTGGGGCTCCGAGCCGTCCCTTCCGCCGGGAATCACGCCCTCCCCGCGGGTCCTGACTTCCGACGGATTCCTCGACTGCCGGGACCTTCCGGAGAGCGCCGTCGTCCTGGGCGGCAGCTTCATCGGCGTGGAGTTCGCCACGTTCCTGGCCGAGGCAGGATGCAAGGTTACGCTTGCGGAAGCCCTCGACCGGATCCTTCCCATGGAGGACGACGACGTCTCCTCCTTCATTCTCCGGGAGCTGTCCCGCCTGGGAATCGCCGTTCACACCTCCGCCGCCGCCGAATCCATCCGGGAGGAAGAAGGGGGCATCCGGGCCCGGCTGGCGGGCCATGACGGTCCGCTGGAGATGGAGGCCTCGGTCGCCCTCGTCTGCACGGGCCGGCGGCCGCTCCTGGACAGGGAGCAACTGGACCGGCTCGGCATCGTCCATGACCGGCTGGGCATCCGGGTGGATGAGAACCTGGAGTCCACCTGCACGGGGGTCTTCGCCGTCGGGGACGTGACGGGAGGGGTGCTCCTGGCCCACCGGGCGGCACAGCAGGGCAAAGCCCTGGCCAGCCGCCTCTTCGGCGACGGCTCGCTCCGCCACGACGACGCGTTCGTGCCCTCTGTCGTCTACACCCACCCGCCGGCCGCCCGGGTCGGACTCACGGAGCGGCAGGCCGCCGAACGGAGCCTCGTGGTCCGGGTGGCCCGGTCCGACTACGGGGCCAACATCCTTGCCCGGACCGAGTTGGCAGGCCCGGGGTTCGCCAAGGCCGTTTTCCGGGGGGACCGCCTGGCGGGAGCCGCCGTGGCCGGCGAGGGGGCGGGAGAGCTGATCGCACCGCTGACACTGGCCGTCCGGGCCGGCCTGGACAGGACGGCGCTCAGGAATTGGGTCCTCCCGCATCCGGGCTACAGCGAGGTCTTCCAGGGACTCTTCCGGAATTGAGGGGAAAAGGCGGCATCCCCGGCCGCGCAGGGGGCATCTCCAAAAACAGGGAAATTGCAGCAGGGAAAAGCGGGCACACCGGGAAAGTCTGCGAAAAGGCCCTTCCCTTTTTTATCCGCTTCATCCTTTTGCCGGAGGCGTCAGGGACCGTCTTCCAGCAGGCAGGAGAAAATGAGGGGCGCCACGATCGTGGCGTCGGACTCGATGATGAAACGGGGCGTGTCCGGATCCAGCTTGCCCCAGGTGATCTTTTCGTTCGGCACGGCCCCCGAGTAGGATCCATAGCTCGTCGTGGAATCGCTGATCTGGCAGAAATATCCCCAGACGGGGGTTTCCCGGATCTTCAGGTCCTCCCGGATCAGGGGAACGACGCAGATGGCGAAGTCCCCGGCAATGCCGCCGCCGATCTGAAAGAAACCGAACGGACCCGCCTGCGAGGCCTCCCGGTACCACCGGACCAGCTCCATCATGTATTCCACGCCGGAACGGACGGTGTGGACGTTTCCCACCTTGCCCCGGACGCACAGCGATGCATAGGCGTTCCCTAAGGTGGAGTCCTCCCACCCGGGGACGAAGATCGGCAGGTTCCGGTCGCAGGCGGCCACGAGCCAGCTGTCCGCCGGATCCTCCCGGCACAGCTTTTCCCGGTGGCTGCGGATGCAGCGGTAAAAGAATTCGTGGGGGAAAAACCGCTTCCCTTGCCGGTCGCAGGCCATCCAGTCCTCTCCGATCAGCCCTTCCAGGCTTCGCATGGCTTCCGTGGAGATGCTGGTGTCGGTCACGCGGTGAAGCTGCCGGTCGTAAAGATCCTTTTCCTGTTGGGGCGTCAGAAAGCGGTAGTCGGGCAGGTCGAGGCGGCGGGTCTCCACCAGGTTGAAGAGGTCTTCCTCAAGGTTGGCCCCGGTGCAGGAAATGGCGTGGATCTTGTCCCGGCGGATCATCTCGGCGAGGGAAATGCCCAGACGTGCGGTGCTCATGGCCCCGGCGAGGCTGACCATCATCCGGCCTCCCGCTTCCAGGAAACGCCGGTAGGCCTCGGCCGCTTCCACCACCACGGCGGCGTTGAAATGCCGGTAATGCCGCTGCATGAATGCCTTGATGCTCACCGTCATCCTCCATCGCGCGCCACCTCCGTCGTTTTCAAGAGCCCTGACCGTAATAGGCCGGCTTGGCCGCATCAGGAAAGACGCCGGATACGGACGAGCCACAAAAAGATGACCGTCTATAGAAAATTTTAGACCCAAGCGTCAAGGAAAAGAATGCATTAATCCTTAGGATACGCAGGACTGGCGAGGGATTGAGAGATTTCAGCAGGGAGGATGGGCGCTGGTCAGGGAAGGAGAAGCTGGTTCTCCCTGGACCGCGATTCCCCCACGGACAGGACATAGATGGCGGGCATCCCCAGGACAGGGCAGCGGTTCTCGCAGATTCCGCATCCGATGCAGCGCTCCAGGTCCACCCGGGGCTGCTTCACCGTCACCGGGCGTCCGTCCCGGTCCTTCACCACCACCTCTTCGAGCAGCACGGCCTTCTGCGGCGTCGGGCATACCTCCTCGCAGACAATGCACGGAACGGCGTGCGACCAGGGAAGGCAGCGGCCCTGATCGATCATGGCCAGGCCGATCTTGATCTCCGTCTTCTCCTGCAGCTTCAGGCTTCGGATGGCCCCCGTCGGGCACACCTGGCCGCAGAGGGTGCACCGGTACTCGCAGTAGCCGACCCGGGGCACCAGGACGGGAGACCAGATCCCCTCCAGGGAGGCCTCCGCCAGGGCCGGCTGCAAACCGCCGGTGATGCAGACCTTCATGCACTCGCCGCACTTGACGCAGCGCCGCAGGAATTCCCCTTCCTCGAGCGATCCCGGAGGCCGGATCAATCGCGGGTCCGTCTGTCCCGCCTTGGACGGACCGATCCGGAGAAGCGGCACCGCCGCAACCCCTGCGGCGGCGGCTACGACAACCCGTCGTCTTCCCAGGTCCAGCGACACCCCTCCCGCCTTCCTGCCGAAGCCGAAGGAGACGGCGTTCTTCGGGCAGGCATCGTCGCAGTTCCCGCACAGGTAGCATTCGGCCTTCCGCCATTTGTCGAGGCTCTGGGGGGAGCATCCTCCCTCGCACCCGGGGACACAGGCGCCGCAGGAATCGCATCCCTCGCTGACGGACCGGGACAGCAGGGACCAGCGGGAGAGGATTCCCAGGAACGCGCCGAGCGGGCAGAGATAGCGGCACCAGTACCGCCGCTCGACCCAGTTGAGCGCCAGGATGCCGAGGAACAGGAAACCCAGGAAGAAACCCTGGCTGAACGAGGGCTGCCGGAGGGACAGGACGCCCTTGTACAGGATCCCGAGCAGCCAATCCGCCGCCGGCGCCAGTCCCGGGACCGGCCAGCGGGACAGCGCGTCGAGAAAGGTTGTCACGCCGTACTGGAAGGCCGGATGGACCGAGAGGGACAGGGAGCGGATCAAAAGGCTCAGAGGATCGAAAATGCCGGCGATCTGAAGGGTGAATGCGGAGGATGCCAGCAGGAAGACCAGAAGCAGGTACTTCAGGCGGAAGCTGCCCTTCGGGACAACCCGCCGGCGCTTCCTGACGGCGGCGCCCGCGAGGTTGTGAAGCGTCCCCAGGGGGCACACCCAGCCGCAGAAGAACCGGCCCAGGAAGACCGTCGTCAGGGCCACCGCTCCCGCCAGCAGCATCGAGGGAAGAAACGACCGGCTCGACAGGATCGCCGTCAGCGCCAGCAGGGGATCGGCGTCGAGAAAAAACTTGACCGGGTACCCGAGCTGGTCCGCCCCTTTCGACTCCGTCTGGAGGAAGAGCCACAGGAACAGGAGCAGGAACAGGGCCTGCGAGGCAAGTCGCGCTTTTCGGATCACCGTCTTTCCGCTTTCAGGGGCAAGGGCATGGTCCGCCTCCTTGAGCGCTGCGGGAGGCGGTATGCGTTTTCACGCCTGGATCCGCCGGATTTTCTGCCTGGACAGCCGCATGTTCCCCAGGCCGGCCTGGTGGCCGAGGCGGACGCACCCCAGGGCGTCTTCCTTCAGGCCGAACAGCGTGCTGCCGAAGGCGTCCACGGCGACCTGGTCCTGGCCGACCGCCACCGTGTTGAGCAGTCGCACATCCGACAGGTCCCCGCCGGTCGGACCGTTGGCGACGAGGATCCGCACGGCGTCAAGAACCACCAGCGTGGGCCGGACCGTCCGGGCCATGTCGACGAGGCAGGGATCGATCCGCTGGTGAATCCGTCCCCGCGATCCCCCCATCACCCCCATCCAGTTCTTCATTCCCAGGGTCAGGATGGACGTGCCGTGGACCTTGGCGATGGGCACGTTGATGATCTTGTCGGCCTCGAAGATCTCCGTGTAAAGGGGCCAGGACTTGAGGGTCTCGCCCTGGATCTTCATCTCTTTGAACTTCCGGTCCTCCACGAAGGAAACCTCGGCTCCGGCGGCCCCGGCCGCATCGGCAATGCCGCTCTGCTTGTAGGCCCGCCGGGGACTGCTGACGGTGTGGTCGAAGACCTTCACCTTCTTCGCTCCGGCTTCGAAGCAGAGCCGGACCAGGGCTCCCACCACACCGGGATTCGTGGTGGCGGCGTATTCGGGCGTCCGGTCCCAGCCGATGTTGGGCTTGATCACGACGACGTCGCCGCGGGAAACGAACCGCCGCATCCCCCCGAAGGCATCCACCGCGGCCCGGGTGATCCGGACCGGCGAAGGCCCTGTTGCCACGACCATGTCCGGCTTCTCGGCGGCCGCCATCGTACCATCAGGCATCAGGAGACCCGGCAGCGCCAGGGTCGCCCCGGTAACGGCGGCCGTTTTCAGGAACTCCCTGCGGTTCATATCGGAATCCTCCCGGGCTTCATTTTCATGGATCCTGAAGAGGGGGTCAACAGAAAAAACAGGGACTTGCGCAACTCCCCGGAAACAATTGGATTGACTCGTCCTGACTCTCTGTATGATAATGCCGGCGTACATTCAGGAGCATCAAACCATCTGCCGCAGCAGGGAATCCCATGAGCAAAGGCACGATTCACGCCGGCCCCCTGGAAACACGATACCGGACTGCCCTGGAGGAGGCACGGAGCGCCTCCCTGCGGTCGCGCCTCCGGCGGAAGGACCCGTCCCTCTGGCCGGGACCGGCTGCGGAAACCGCTCATCGCCTGGGCTGGCTGGACTGCCCGCAGTCCATGGCCCCGCACATTCCGGTCATGGAGGCCTTTGCAGAAACCGTGCGGGGGGAAGGCTTCCGGCGGGTTCTCCTCCTGGGCATGGGAGGGTCCAGCCTCGCCCCGGACATGTTTGCCCGGCTCCTCGGTACGGAGCGGGGGCTGCCCCTGGAGATCCTCGACACGACGGACCCGGCGACGATCCGGTCCTTCACGGATCGCTTCCCGCCGGAGGAGACCCTCTTCATCGCCTCCACCAAGTCGGGAGGGACCGTTGAGACCCTGTCCCTGCTGAAGCATTTCTATCGCCGTGCCGTACACGGGCTCGGAGCGGAGCGGGCAGGCGGCCATTTCATCGCGATCACCGACCCGAACAGCGGCCTGGCGTCGCTCGCCGAGGCCTGCCGCTTCCGGAAAACCTTCCGGAACGACCCGGACATCGGCGGCCGCTTTTCCGCCCTGTCCCTGTTCGGCCTCGTTCCCGCGGCCCTGGCGGG
>CAZXMK010000189.1:0-6149 GCA_964641935.1 uncultured Syntrophaceae bacterium | reverse complement strand
CAAGGGTCGTATCCGCCACGTTGTTATAGTCCGCCTGAATCCGGTATCCGGAGGGAATGTCCTTGCGAATAAACACAATCCCTTCATCTACCTGGGCGGGCCGGATCGTCATGGCGACTTTCCGCCCCGAGTGCAACCCCGTGCTGTTACAATAGATTTCTTTGTTTATGGTTCTTTGTAAATGCATAAAACCCGCGATTCCCGATGTGATGGAACTTAAAAAGCAAGTTCTGCACCATGCCCCGCCGTCCTGGTAAAAAACCGGAATCGAGTTTGAAATGACCCCTCATATTGAACCCTTAATGGGAACATTTTTCGAGTTTGCCGGAACGGATATCCGTGTCGGGTGTGTCGAAAAGAACACAGGGGCAGCCATCAGCATGAAATCGAGTATCGGGGCATGGATCATGAAACGGTGGAGCGCCCCGGTACACCGTCATCCGCATCCGGGAGGCATCCGGTCGGCGGGCGGCTCCTGGGAAACCGCATGCTTTGCCGTCCGGGGCGGGCGATAGAAGCGTTCCTTCTCGCTGAAAATGCAGCCGCAATAGGGCTGGCGGTAGAGCCCCATGTGGCGGGACTTCCGGAGCCCCTCCTGCCACCCCTCCCGAAAATCTCTGTAAAGAAACGCGATCCCGCTCTTGCGGCTTATTTCCGCCGCGACCTCGCGGATCTGGTCATGACGCTGGTACCGGCTGTAGAGGAGGGTCGAGGTGAAGGCGTCGTACCCGCCGGCCCTGGCGGTCTCGGCCGTCCGTTCCAGGCGGATCCGGTAACACTCCACACACCGTTCGGTACCCAGGGAAATCACCGCCTGCAGGTACTCCTCCAGGGGATAGTCTTCGGGCCAGATGACCGGCAAGGAAACCATGTCCGCGTATTCCCGGAGCGTCTCCAGGCGCCGCTGGTGTTCCTGGAAGGGGTGAATGTTGGGGTTGAAGAACATGCCCGTGACGTCATGGCCCTCGTCAAGAAGTTCCCCCACGGGGACGATGGCGCACGGGGCGCAGCAGATGTGAAGCAGGACTTTCATAGCAGTTCCCCCTGGCGGGCCCCGGGCCAGGCCATTCCGAAGTGGTCATAGGCCGCTTTCGTCGCCAGCCTTCCCCGGGCGGTCCGCTGAATATAGCCTTCCTGAACCAGGAAGGGTTCGTAGACGTCTTCCAGCGTGGATCGCTCCTCCCCGATGGCCGACGACAGGCTGTCGATGCCCACGGGCCCGCCGCCGAACTTCTCGATCAGGGTCAGGAGGATCCGCCGGTCCATGTGATCGAATCCCCGTCCGTCCACCTCGAAGAGCTCCAGGGCCCTAATCACCACCTCCAGGTCGACCTTCCCCCGGGCCTTCACCTGGGCATAGTCCCGGACGCGCCGGAGAAGCCGGTTGGCGATCCGGGGGGTGCCCCGGCAGCGGCGGGCCAGCTCCATCGCACCACCGTTGTCGATGGCGATGGAGAGGATCCCCGCGGAGCGCCGGATGATCACCGCGAGTTCCTCCGGGCTGTAGAAATCGAAGCGGAAGCTCATGCCGAACCGGTCCCTGAGCGGGGAGGTCAACAACCCCGCCTTCGTGGTGGCGCCGATCAGGGTGAACCGGGGGATGCCCAGCTTCATCGAGCGGGCGGAGGGTCCCTGTCCGATGAGGATATCGATATGGTAGTCCTCCATGGCCGGATATAATATCTCCTCGACCACGTGGGAAAGGCGGTGGATCTCGTCGATGAACAGGACGTCCTGGTCGTGGAGGTTCGTGAGGATCGCCGCCAGGTCCCCGGGCCGCTCGATGACGGGACCCGAGGTCACCTTGATGTCCACACCCATCTCCCGGGCAACGATGTAGGCCAGGGTCGTCTTGCCGAGGCCGGGAGGTCCGTAGAGGAGCACGTGGTCGAGGGCCTCGCCCCGCTCCCGGGCGGCCTGGATGAAGAGGGAGAGGTTGTCCTTGATCTTCGGCTGGCCGATGTATTCGTCCAGGCTCCGGGGGCGCAGGGACACGTCCAGCCCCGCATCCTCCTCCAGGACCGCGGGATGGACCAGCGGGTTTCTCTCTTCCGGTGTCTCGTCTTTCCGCTTATTCGCCACCCGGATCTTCCTTTCCTGCTCAGGGACCGACAATTCCACTCCCGGCGGAATCAACGCCAACCGCTTCCGGCCAAATCTCAGCCCGTTCGATGACACGTGCCAGGCTGATCAAAAAGGGTTGGATGCAAGGCGCCCGATGTCCCGAGCCGTTAGTCGTACTTTTCGTACGTCGAACGGTGAGGGACGAGGGGAACGCAGCAGGCAGCCCTTTTTCATCAGCCTGCCTGAACTAATTCCACTTCAGGCAGTTCAAAAGCGGTTGGATGCAAGGCGCCCGATGTCCCGAGCCATGAGGCGTACTTTTTCGTACGTCGAATGGCGAAGGACAAGGGCAACGCAGCAGACGACCGCTTTTCAACTGCCTGAAAGGATTTTCAGGGCTCCTTTCAATAACCCATCCAACGTCGCCGGCGCGGCGACCTCCCGGGCCGCCTTCTCCAGGGCGCTCTTCGCCGCCGCCTCTTTGTACCCGAGGTTCAGGAGCGCCGAGAGGACGTCGTCTTCCACGCCGGCGACTCCCGCCGGCGATTCGCCGGGTCCCGCCGCGGCCGTAAAACCTGCCTTCAAGATCCGCTCTTTCAGTTCCAGGACCATCCGCTCGGCCATCTTGCGCCCAACGCCGGGGATCCTTACGAGGCGGGCCAAGTCCCCCCGGGAGAGGGCCGCCGCCAGTTCCTCCGGGGTGATTCCAGAGAGGATGTTCATGGCCAGCCGGGGTCCGATCCCGCTGACGGCGATCATCATCTGGAAGAGACCCCGCTGGGCCGGATCGGGGAAACCGAAGAGCTGGATGGCGTCCTCGCGAACATGCGTATGGACATGCAGGACCAGATTCTCTCCCACCTCCGGGAGATCGTAGACGGCGGTGAGGGGAACGAAGACGCGGTACCCCACGCCGCCGACATCCAGAGTGACGGAACTGAGCGATTTCTCGATAAGAATGCCCTGGATGCGGGCGATCATCAGACCGTTTCGTCCTTTCCGAAATGGGCGTGACAGATGGCCGCCGCCAGGGCGTCCGATGCATCCGCGGGCGCCTCCCCGGGGAGTTTCAGGATCGCCCTCACCATGCTCTGCACCTGGCTTTTCTCCGCCCGGCCGTAACCGACGACGGCCTTCTTGATCTCCAGGGGGGTGTATTCAAAAACCGGGAGCCCTCCGCGGGTTCCGGCGAGAAGGACAATACCCCTCAGGTGCCCCTGGCGGATCAGGCTCCGGACGTTCTTTCCGAAAAAGATGTCCTCGATGGCCATGACGTCCGGGGCGGATTCACGGATCAGGCCTTCGATCCTTTCATAAACGGCGGAAAGCGCCTTGGTGAGCGAGGCCCCGCGGGGCGGGCGGATCTCCCCATAGGTGATGCAGAAAAGGCCGTTCCTCCGCTTCTCCACCACGCCGTACCCGGTTACGTGGCTTCCGGGGTCGATGCCGAGGATTCTCAAAGGATGATCCGGACGCATGCCGAAAGGGAGGCGCGGGAACCGGTCAGCTCATCTTTTCCATCACGTCGTCGGCGATGTCGAAATTCGCGTAGACGTTCTGGACGTCGTCGTTGTCCTCAAGCTTCTCCATCATCTTGAGCATCTGCTCCGCCTTGCTCCCCTCGAGCTTGACGAGATTCTGGGGAATCATGGTCACCTTCGCCTCGAGGAACTTCAGGCCCTTCTCCTGCAGGACCTTCCGGACGCCTTCGAAGGACATCGGATCGGTGAGGACCTCGAATTCGTTCTCCTCCTCCCGGACGTCCTCCGCCCCGGCCTCCAGGGCCAGCTCCATGAGCTCGTCCTCGCCGATCTGCTTCTTCTCGATCAGGATGCTGCCGTGCTTCGAGAAGATCCAGGAGACGCAGCCGTTTTCCCCCAGGTTCCCGCCGTGTTTGGAGAGGATGTGGCGGATCTCGGCCACGGTCCGGTTCTTGTTGTCCGTCATGATCTCCACCATCAGCGCCACGCCGCCGGGGCCGTACCCTTCATAGGTGACTTCCTCGTAGTTGACCGACCCCAGTTCGCCCGTACCCTTCTTGATGGCCCGTTCGATGTTGTCCTTGGGCATGTTTTCATCCCGGGCGGCGATGACCGCCTGGCGGAGCCGCGCGTTCGCTTCGGGATCGCCGCCGCCGAGCCGGGCCGCCAGGCTGATCTCCTTGGCGAGTTTCGTGAAGATCTTGCCTCGCTTCGCGTCGATGGCGCCTTTTTTCCGCTTGATGGTGCTCCATTTGGAATGGCCGGACATAAGGGATTTTCTCCTTGGAAACGGAAGGGATTAAGTTCCATAAATATTCTGATTTATTCGCCGTTTCATAGCACACCCTCCCCTGGTTGCCAAGGGAAAAAGGCCTCCCGTTGACACGGCCGGTCTGATTGTCTAAAGGATGGAAAACCATTCCGCAACCGGCGGGCAGGAGGCTTTCCATGGCAGAAGCGGCGCACCCGGACCATTCCTTTGACGTGGCCATCATCGGCGGAGGTCCGGCAGGCCTGACGGCAGGCATCTACGCCGCCCGGGCCAACCTCCGGACGATCCTGGTCCAGGGAGCCTCCACCGTCTCCCAGATCACCATCACCGACATGATCGAGAACTATCCGGGGTTTCCGGAGGGCATCAACGGATTCGACCTGGTGGAGCGCCTGAAGAAGCAGGCGGCGCAGTTCGGCCTGGAGATCCTTTCCGAGGACACGACGTCCCTGGAAGCCGGCCGCCGGGGAGACCTTCCGGTCTGGCGGATCGGCGCGGGCGGGAAAACGATTGACGCCCTTTCGGTTGTGCTGGCGACGGGGGCCTCCTGGAGGAGGCTCGGCGTCCCTGGGGAGGAACAGTTCATCGGTCGTGGGGTTTCCTTCTGCGCCACCTGCGACGGGCCGTTTTTCCGGAACCGCGAGGTGGTCGTCGTCGGGGGAGGCAACACGGCCGTCCAGGAGGCCCTGTTCCTGACCCACTTCGCCGGGAAGGTCACCGTGGTCCACCGTCGGGACCGTCTCCGCGCCGCGGGGATCCTCCAGGACCGGGCCTTCGCCAACGATAAGATCGCCTTTGCCTGGAACTCCGTCGTACAGGAAATCCTCGGGAAAGAGACGGTGGAGGCCGTCCGCGTCCGGGACGTGAGAACGGGAGAGGAGCGCGAGATCCCGACCGAGGGGGTGTTCCTGTTCGTGGGCCTGATCCCCAACACAGACCTTGTCCGGGACCTGGCCAACCGGGAGCCCGACGGGGCCGTCCGGGTGGACCGGGCGATGCGGACGTCGGCGCGGGGACTGCACGGCAACCCCCTTGAGGCAGGTGATCACCGCCTGCGGCGACGGAGCCGTCGCGGCTTACTCGGCCCAGCTCTACGTGGAGGACCTCAAGGGCATGGCCTACTGACCGGCGGGTCGCCCGGCCGAGCCGGAGGCGATCATGGCCCGGATCTCCGCTTCAAACCGCACCGGATCTTCCACGGCCAGGGCGATCCGCTCCCCGGGACAGACGGCGCCGCCATCCAGCGTGAGGATGGCGTGAACGGTCTCCTCCACCTCCAGCGGGAGCCCCCTCCTTTCCAGGAAGCGCGCTGCCGGCTCCGAGGCCGTCCGGGACACGATCTCCCGCACGATCCCCGAGTCCGCCGCCAGCCGGGCCGCCGCCAGCCCCATGATCTTGTCGTGGAGCACGCAGTCCCGGAGACCCCGGCAGGCGTCCAGGCACTCCAACAGCGGCCGGAGCCCCTTCCCCATCGATGTGAAAATCCGGCGCCCACCCGAGAAGAGGGCCAGATTGTAATCCCGGAAACGGCTTTCCATACGCCGCGAAGACCTCCATTGAAAGGGGAACGACGCAGACGGCCCGTTTTCAACAGCCGCACTGTCAAGTACCTTCCCAGGCTGTTCAAAAGGGGTCGGATGCGAGGCTCCCGATGGCCTGAGCCACAAGGCGTACTTGTTTGTACGTCGAATGGCGAAGGGCGAGGGGAACGACGCAGACGGCCCGTTTTCAACAGCCGCCTAATGCACCACCGTTTTCGAACATACGTTCATGACAACAACCCCCGCCGCAATCAGGACGATTCCCGCAATCGCCGGGGCGTCGAGCTTCTG
>CAZXMK010000188.1:0-6149 GCA_964641935.1 uncultured Syntrophaceae bacterium | reverse complement strand
GTTGCAGATGGCATTGTCCGGTACGCGGATGCCTGTGGTCTGACGCTTGGGGAGGATGATCTTGGGAACCAGCCTGGAAGCCTCCAGGATGAAGGTGTACGGCCCGGGGAGAAGCCTTCTCATGATCTTGTAGGCATAATCGGTGACCCGGGCGTACTGGCTGATGTCTTTCAGGTCGGCGCAGATGAAGCTCAGGGGCTTGCTTCTGTCCCGCCTCTTGATCTGATAGATTCGTTCTATTCCTTTTTTATTGTACAGATCGCATCCCAGACCGTAAACCGTATCCGTCGGGTACACGACAAGGCCTCCGGCCTTGAGCACATCGACGGCCCTCCGGATCTGTCTCGGCTGAGGGTGCGAATTGTGGATTGCCAACAGCATACATACCGCTTCTCGAGGGGACCGTGCCGGCCCCCTTCCCCGCAAAACTACATGAGGTTATCAAATGGTGCCCGTATTGGCAATGAATTCTTACACCGGTGCGGTTTCCCGCCGCCTGTGATTCTTGTTGAGGCGATCCTTGCTGAGTTTGTACTGCATGCTGTCAACGAGAGCGTACCAACTGGCCTCGATGACGTTCTCCGAGACGCCGATGGTGCTCCAGGCCTCCTTTTCGTCGGCCGACTCGATCATGACCTTGACCATCGCCGCCGTTCCCTCGCTCCCTTCTACAATGCGGACCTTGAAGTCCGTCAGGTGCATCCCCTCGATTTCGGGGTAGAATTTGACCAGGGCCTTCCTGAGGGCGTGGTCCAGGGCGTTGATGGGGCCGTTCCCCTCGGCGGCCGTCAGTTCCTCGTCGTCGCCCACGGAGATCTTGATCGTCGCCAGGGCGGTGGAGGGATGATGGGCGGTCTTCACCACGGCCACGTTGAAACACTCCAGGACGAAGGGCTCGGAGAACTCGCCGGTGGCCTTCCGGATCAATAAGGAAAGGGAGCCGTCGGCGGCGTCGAACTGGTACCCCTTGTCTTCCATCTGCTTGATCTGTTTCACGATCCTCTTGCTCACCGTGCCGTCTTTCCCCAGGTCGATGCCCAGTTCCCGGGCCTTGTATTCGATGTTGCTCCGGCCGGCCATGTCGGACACGAGAACGCGCTGGTGGTTCCCCACCAGCTCCGGCCGGATGTGCTCGTAGGCCTCCGCGTTCTTCAGGATGGCGTTGACATGGACCCCCCCCTTGTGGGCGAAGGCGCTCCGGCCCGTGAAAGGCATGGAGTTCTGGGGCGGCACATTGGCCACGTCGCTCACATAGAGGGACAGGTTCGTCATCTGCCGGAGAGCCGATTCGGAAAGGCAGCGCCGGCGCATCTTGAGCTGAAGGTTGCAGACGGAGGCGATCAGGTCGGCATTGCCGCAGCGCTCGCCGAATCCGTTGACCGTCCCCTGGATCATCTTCGCCCCGGCCTCCACGGCGGCAAGCGTGTTGGCCACCCCGACGCCCCCGTCATTATGGGCATGGATGCCCAGTTTGGCCTTGGGAAGGGACTTTGCAACCAGCCGGACGATCTCCGACACCTCATGGGGCAGGGTGCCTCCGTTGGTGTCGCACAGGACGATCACGTCGGCCCCCGCCGCGAAGGCCGCCTGCAGGGTCTGCATGGCGTAATCGCCGTTGCGTTTGAAGCCGTCGAAAAAATGCTCCGCGTCGTAGATGACCTCGCGCCCCCGGGACTTGAGAAAGGCAACGGAGTCTCCGATCATCGCCAGGTTTTCCTCCAGCGTCGTCGCCAGAACCTCCGTGACATGGAGGTCCCAGGACTTGCCGAAGATGGTCGCCACCGGCGTGGCCGCGTCGAGGATGGCCTCCAGGTTTTCAGATGCCTCGGGACGGATGCCCGGCCTCCGGGTGCTGCCGAAGGCAGACAGCCGGGCGTGCTTCAGGGTCGTCTTCTTGGCCAGTTCGAAGAACCGAACGTCTTTTGGATTCGAACCGGGCCATCCGCCCTCGATGTAGTGGAATCCCATCTCATCGAGGCGGTGGGCGATCCGGAGCTTGTCCTCCGCCGTGAAGTTGATCATCTCCCCCTGGGCTCCGTCCCGGAGGGTCGTGTCGTATACCAGGATGTCGGTTTTCGTCATGTGCGGGCTCCTCGCAAAAAAAAATCCGTTACCAGGGCTGGCCTGATAACGGATGGTTGTTGCGCTCTTCGATGTTGGGCGGGTCTATCCCCCGATCAGGCCTCCTATGTCAGGAGTCCTAATTATGCCGCTGATAATGATGATGGAGGAAATCCGGCCGGTCATTGCTATTCTCGTGTCTCTCTTCCCTGCTGAATCCAAGTGAAGCCGCTGTATATTTGCTTTATCCGTCCTTGTCAACGGGAATTTCGCCTTCCAGGAGCTCCCGCAGGAGCGTTTCCGCCTCCCGGAGACCATCCCGGTAGGCCTCGTCGAAGGCGGCATCCCCACTGCGGCAGGACAGAAACAGGGGAGTGTACAGGATGGCCCGGAAATCCTCGACGGGCCGGCCGTTCTCCCCCCAGAACTCCGCGAGCAGACATTCGACGGACGTGCGCCATTCCCGGAATTCCTCCGCATAGGGAGAGAGGGGCCGCAGGACCGAGATCGCCCGGATCCGGTCCGCAAGATTTCGGAGAGACGCTTCTTTCATGACACCTGTTCTCCGGACGTGTCCGGGGTGCCGGGGGTCTCCGGAGCGCTCCCGGACGGTTCCTTCTGCTCACCGGCCCGGCGGCGGCAGTCCTCCCACACGTCCGGCGGGATCATCTTCATGGCCAGCCAGAACCCGGCGGGCACCAGGATCAGATCGTCCAGCCACCCCAGGACAGGGATAAAATCGGGGATCAAATCCACGGGACTCAGGGCATATCCAGCCACCGCCGCCGCCAGGGCCTTGGCATACCAGGGCACCCGGGGATCCGCCACGGCCAAGCGAAGGGCCCGCATTTCCGCTCTCAATACGGCAATCCTGTTGCGCCAGCCGCCGGGCATAGGCAATCTGGTTTCCCTTCGATTCATAAAAAATCCCCGGATCGGGAGACAATCCTGTCGGAATAACGGACCATGTGTCAACCATAAGGTTTCCCATCACACGGTACGCATTGCCGACGGCTGCGACTCATCGGGGAGGTGCTTCCCATCCAGAGAGAGGACCCTTTGGCGGCTCGTCGAGGACGGAGATCAACGCCCGGATCGTTTCGGTCTGGCCTTCCGTTCGCGCCAGGATGCCCTCGATTGTATCGATCTCCTCACGGATGTAACGGGACGCCTGCTTCCGCATTTCCTCAATGGTCCGATTGATCCGCTCCTCCCAGGAATTCGAGAGGCGCGAGAAGTTCACCTCCACCTGGTGGGGAATCTGCTTCAGGAAATGGCGCTCGAAGACGCCCCGGAACAGGGCCATGGGGATCAGGAACCACAGGAGGTCGAAGTGGAACTGGAATGTGTGGCCCACCTGGATGTCCGGCCGAGAGGGCTCATCCACGTCGATGTTCCACGCGGCGGAGGCCATCTTCACACCCAGGACCCGTTCGATGTTCCCCTCCAAAACGACCCGGAAAGATTGCAGATATCGGTCAAGGGTGGAGTGGGCTTTCATGAGCGTGCCGAAGAAGTGGCTGTGCTCCCGCTGGGAGATCTCCTCCAACTCCTCCGTCATGACTTCCCGGATCCACTCCTCGTAGCGGCGCGACAGCTTCCAGAGGTTTCCCTTCCAGAAGGCCATATCGTTTGCGAGGCGGGCGGAAAGCTTCTCCTTGAGGGGTTTTTTAAACCGGTTCAGGTACTTGTCTATGTTGACCCGGGTGTGGCGGCAGGTCTCCCGGGTCATGATCATCAGTTCCTCGTTGATCCGGGTGATGTTGGATTTTTCGCCGAGAATCCGTCCCCGGAGGGCGAGGCGTTCTTCATCCGCACGGAGGGAGGTCTGAAGGGCGATGTCCAGGTAGCTCCGGCAGTTTTTTGCCAGCGACTGAACCTTGTAGCGGAGAATTCGGCCGAACTCGACATCCCGGTTCTGGGTCAGGGGATTGATGATTTCCCTCTCCAGGCGGTGTTGAAACAACTCCGTGTCCACGCGGTTGGAGAAGAGATAGATCGGGAGTTCCCTGTGAAGCTCCCGCTTCAGGGTCGCCTGAAAAAAACGCACCACCTCGTCCTGCTGCCCCTGGGAGAGAAGATCCGCCTTGGTCAGGAGAAGGATGATCCGGGGCGTGTACCGGTCCAGTTCACGAATGAGGTTGAGGTCGTGTTCCGAGAGGGGGCGGTCGGCGCTGATGGCCAGGAGCGCAGCCCCCACCTCGGGGAGCCAGTTCTCAGAGGTCTCCATGTGGTACCTGAAAACGCTCCCCAGGCCCGGCGTGTCCACCAGGCGAAGTCCGGCGTACCCTTCCAGCATCGGAAGCTCGATGTCCACAACGGAGACGTTTTTCTCGTTGCCCGGATTCCCGGCCTCCGAGGTGAACTCCTCCAGCCGGCCGAGGGGAATTTCCGTGATGTTCCCGTCAAAATGGGATGCGAAGGCCCGCTCCTCGGGGCCGTAGACGATGCGCGTGATGACCGTCGTAACGGGGATCACCCCTACGGGCAGCAGCCGCCGCCCGATGAGGGTATTGAGAAACGTGCTCTTCCCGGCCTTGAACTGGCCCAGTATGGCCACGTCGATGAGGGGACTCTTCGTGGCCAGTCCTTCGCAGGCTTCCAGGGAGCGCTCCAGGGAGACCAGGTGAAAATGGGAGACGGCGTCGCGGATGGGACCGAGGATCTCCGGGAACCGGGACGGAACAGCGGAGCGGGTTTCGACGGAAGGCATAAAAAAAGCTCCTCCAGGCTTCAGGTCCTGCAGGAGCTTTTCCCCTGCCCGGACGTATCGTGCAAGCAGGAGTCATCAGCCCCGGGGGCGGTTTTTGGTGAACTCCATCACCGGGTTCACCTTTAAGCGAAGGCATGCCGCCTTGTCAAGGAGGACCTGGGGCGGGCGGGTCCTGCGGCAAAGGGGACAAATTTGTAACTACGTCCTTTTCCGCGTGATTTGGACGCCGCGCGACGGCGAATCCGTTGCGTTGAAAGCAGCCTTTCTGATATGGAAGAACCCGGCTTCAGGAAGACCAACGGGAGAGACCATGCCCCACAGAATCGAGATCGGTTTCAAGGAAGGACTGCGGGACGCCCTGGGCGAAAAGATCCGGCGGCGAATCATCGAACACCTGGACCTGGACGTGGACACCGTCCGGACGGTGGAGGTCTACACCATCGACGGGGACCTGGCACCGGAAGCGCTGGAGGCGGCCGCCTCCGGTCCCCTCTCCGACCCGGTGATCCAGCATTATGCAGTCGACCGGGGCCTGGCGGAACGCTTCGACTGGCTCATCGAGGTGGGTTTCCGGCCCGGCGTCACGGACAACGTGGGCAAGACGGCCCGGGAAGCCCTGGCCCTCCTCTTCGGCAGGAAGACGGAGGCCTTTCCGCGGGTCTACACCTCCCGCCAGTATCTCCTGACCGGCCCGCTCAACCGTGAAAAGGCGGAACGGATCGCCTCGAGCCTTCTGGCAAACGACCTCATCGAGCGCTACGAGATCGTGGACGGGGCCTCGTGGAATCCCGCCGTTGGAATGACCGCCCACGTTCCCCGGGTCGCCGGGATCGACGACCCCCGGGTGGAGGAGATCGACCTGGACGTGGACGACGCAACCCTTCTTAAGATCAGCGCCGAGAGGGTCCTCGCCCTGACCCTGGAGGAGATGAAGATTCTCCGGGACTACCTGAAGGATCCCGCCGTCCTGGAGGCCCGGCGGCAGGTGGGACTCGGGCGGTCCATGACCGACGCGGAGCTTGAGTGCCTCGCCCAGACGTGGTCGGAGCACTGCAAGCACAAGATCTTCAACGCCGAGATCCGCTATGTCGACGAGAAGGGGAACGAGCAGACGGTCGTCTCCCTCTTCGACACCTTCATCAAGGGCTCCACGAAGGAAATCCGGAAACGTATGGGGGAGAAAGACTGGTGCCTCTCGGTCTTCTCCGACAACGCCGGCGTCATCCGCTTCAACGACGACCACAGCCTCGTCTTCAAGGTGGAGACCCACAACTCCCCCTCCGCGCTGGATCCCTACGGCGGCGCCCTGACGGGCATCGTCGGCGTCAACCGGGACCCCTTCGGCACGGGCCAGGGCGCCCGACTGATCTTCAAC
>CAZXMK010000187.1:0-6280 GCA_964641935.1 uncultured Syntrophaceae bacterium | reverse complement strand
GCCAGTTCCGTAACCTTCTGCAGGTTCAGCTGCTCCGGGCCGTCCTGGGCGCCGGCACCGGCCGGGAATAGAATCAGGGCGATCAGGAGCAGGGAAGCGACTTGTTTTCGCAGGCCTGTATGGGCGGGCCTTTCAAGGCTTGCCGGGGACTTCGCCAGGACGCCGGAAGGCTTGATCATGGCGGCGTAGAGAACCGGCACCAGGAGGAGCGAGACAACCATGGAGAGCATGATGCCCACGGCGATCACGCTGGCCAGCGGGCTCCACAGGGGCGACCCGGAAAGGATCATGGGAAGGACGCCGATCGCCGCCGCGCTGGCCGTCAGAAAGATGGGCCGCATCCTTCTTTGCCCGGACTCGAGGGCGGCCGTCCGGACGGAAGCGCCGCCATGACAGAGTTCGTTGGCATGGTCGATGAGGATGATGGCGTTCCGGACCACGATTCCCGACAGGCTGATCAGCCCGACAAAGGCGGTGAACCCGAAGGGGTTGCCCGTCATCAGCAGGCCCAGCAGCGCTCCGAACATGCTCAGGGGAATCGTCAGCATGACGATGAACGACTCTTTCAGATTGCGGAACTGGAACAGGAGAACGAGAAAAATGAGCACCAGGCTGATGGACAGCACCACCAGCATCTCTGAAAAGGTCTCCCTCTGGTTCTCGTATTCCCCGCCGTATTCGATCCTGAAACCCGCCGGGAGCGCGATCCTCGATATCTGTGGTCGAACCTTTTTCAGGATCTGCGAGGCCAGGAAGCCGTCCGCCGGTTCGCACTGAACCGTGAGCGTCCGGAGGCCGTTGAGGTGCCGGATCTGGCCGTTGTGCCACTGCGGCTCCAGGGTCGCGATCTGGCGCAGCGGCACCGCCGCCCCGGTCACGGGAGACGGCAGATACATGTTCTGGAGCTGGTCGAAGCTGCCGCGGCTCCGCTCGTCCAGGCGCAACAGGATGTCCACGGGCGTATTGCCTTCATGGAGCGTCGAAACCTGAGCACCGGTGAAACCGGCATAAATGGATTTGGCGACGCTTTCCGTCGTGAATCCCATCCGGGCGGCGTTGTCCAGGAGGCGGACGGAGACACCGTAATAGTCCTCCCTGAAGTCGGAACGGATGAAGGCGGCGGCTTGGGCATCCCGGAAAATGTCTTCTACCTGGCGGCCGAGGCCCTTCAGTGTCGCAATGTCTTCTCCGACGATCCGGACCTCGACGGACGCGGCGGAGGGAACACCCTGCTGCATGAGCCTTGCCTGGACCCTCCCTTCCGGGACTTCCTCGTTGGCCCGGGCGTTCAGTTCATGCTGCAGCCGCTTTGCCTCTTCGTCGGTGTTCGTGTTCACGATCACCTGCGCAAAATTGGCGCCCGGCGGCTCGGGAATGAAGTTGTAATAAAAACGGGGCGCTCCCATGCCGATGAAGCCGGCGTAGTTCACGACCCGCCTGTCGTTTTTCAGCAGGCTCTCGATCTTCCGGACGGCCTGTTCGGTTTTCTCCAGCTTTGTGCCCGTGGGCATCCACAGTTCCACAATGAACTGGTTCCGCTCCGCCGCCGGGAAAAACTTCTGGGGGATGGCCTGGTACAGAACCGCAGCCAGCAGAATGATAACGAGGCAGGCGGAGATCGCGACCCCGGAGTGGGCCATGCACCAGGCGATGGCCCGGTCGTATCCGAGCTGCATGAAATCGAGCAGGGACCGGTTCTTTTCCCGGGTGACGAGCCGTCGCCCTGATCGTGAAGGCCCTTCCTGATGAAGGTCAGGCAGAGGAGCGGCGTCAGGACCATGGCAACGAAAAAGGAAGCCGCCAGGGCGATGGAGACGGTCAGGGGCAGGGCCAGGATGAACTCCCCGACCATGCCCGTCAGAAGCGTCATCGGCAGGAATGCCGCAATGATGGTCACCGTCGCCGTCAGGATGGGCACCACGAGGTCGGAGGCGCTGCGCCAGGCGGCGGTCTTCCGGTCCACTCCCCCGTCCAGCAGCTCCACGTAGTTGTCGGCAACGACGACGGCATCGTCCACAACCATGCCCAGCGCCACGATCAGGGCGGCCAGGGAGACCTGGTGCAGCTCGATGCCCAGGGCGTGCATGACGCCGAACGTCGCGGCGACGGTCATGGGGATGGCCATGGCGGCCACGGCGGCCACGCGGAACGGGAGAAGCAGCACGATGACCAGGATGACCGCGACGATGGCCAGCATGAATTCGCGAAGGAAATGGCCTACGTTTTTCGCGACTACGGCGGGCTGGTTGACGATCGTGGTCAGCTTGACGCCCGCCGGGAGCAGGCTCGACGTTTCAGCGAGCTTCCTGTCGACTTCTTTCCCGAACTCGACGATGTTGCGGCCTTCGTGCATCTGAACCGCCAGGAGCATGGTGTTCCTGCCGTTGACCGAGGCCTTGGAGGCCGGATCCTGGTACTGCCTCCGGATTGTCGCCACGTCCCTTAGACGAACCGTCTCGCCGGTCCTGGCAAGGCCGATGATCTGGTCGCCGATCTCCGTCTCCGTCCGGTAATATCCTTTGGTGTAAAGGCGAACCTGCGAGTCCGGAGTCGAGAGATCGCCCGCGGGGCCGATGGTGTTCTGCGACTGCAGGACCATCATGGCCGTTGCGAAGGTGATCCCGTAGCGTTCCAGCTTCGCGCTGTCGGCCGAGATGACGATTTGCTCCTTCTGGCCGCCGATGCGCTTGATCTTCGAGACGGACTTGACGGACCGGAGGCTGTCTTCCAGCTTCCGGGCGCAGTCGTTCATCCGGGCATAATCCGGGTCATCCATTTCAATGGCGATCAGGAGCGCTTCCACGTCGCCGAATTCGAAATTCACGATGGGTCCCTGCACGCCCGGCGGCAGGCTGACGGCCTTCTGGACAAGCAGTTGATGGTTCAGCTTGCTCCAGAACACATCCAGGTCTTTCACGCTGTCGTTCAGCCAGACATTGATGACGACAACGCCGTCGCGGGTGGTGGAGGTTGTTTTCTCTTTCCGGACCTCTTCATACTGGAACAGGTACTGCTCCAGCTTCTTCGTGACCTGCTCCTCAACCTGCAGGGAATCGGCGCCGGGGTAGAAGGCAATGACCTGCCCGACCCGGATACGGATCCTGGCATCTTCGCGCCGCGGCATCTCCAGGAGGGAGTACGTGCCGACGGCAAACAGGATGAGGAGAACGGAGACGGTGACCTGGGGATACTTCAGGGATTTTTTGACGAAGTTCATTGTGCCTGCTTGATCGTAACGGGAGTGCCGTCGTTCAGTCTGTGCTGGCCGCCGACCACGACCTGCTCGCCGGGAGCAAGACCGGAGGTCACGGCGATGCAGTTTTCGCGGATCTCCCCGAGGGATATCCGGCGCTTGAAGGCCTGTTTCCGGGTTTCATCGACAACGAAGACATAGGCCGCATTGTCCGGGTCGCGCAGGACCGCTTCTCCTGGCACGGCCATGATCTCCGTCTTCTTTCCGGACTGGATCCGGATGTCCGCCGTCATGCCCGGACGCATGAGCAGATCGGGGTTCCCGACCTCGATCTTCACGGGAAACGCCCGGGTCGTCGCTTCCGCGAGGGAGCCGATCTCCACGACCTTCCCGGCATACTCGGAATCGAGGGAGGAAACGCGCACCCGGGCCTCGGAGCCCATCCGGATGAACTGCAGGTCCGTCTCGGGAACGGAGGCGTTGACCTTCACGACGTGGATGTCGGAGACCGCGAAGACGGGCATGCCCGTGCCGATGATCTCCCCGACCTCGACCCCGCGCTTCAGCAGGACCCCGCCAAAAGGCGAATACAGCCTCGTGTCCGCCAGATTCTTCGCCTGCAGCCGCTGCTGCGCCCGGGCCTGCCTCAGGCCGCTGGTGATCTTCGCGTAGTCGCCGTCCGAGACGCTCTTCCGCTCGTGCATGAGCGTCAGCCGCCGGTACTCGTCCTCGATCTGGGCGACGGCGGCGTCGGCCATCTCCTTGCCGATCCGGTAGCTCTCCGGGTCGAGGCTGGCCAGGAGCTGCCCCGCCCGGACAGCCTCCCCTTCCTTCGCGGCGATGTAGTTGACCTTCCCGGCCACCAGAAAGCCCAGCCGGGCGGTTCTCAGTCCTTCGATGTTCCCGGTGACGGAGATCACCTTTTCGGCGTCCGTCTTCTCGATTTTCTTCACGGCCACGGGGACGGGGGCGCTCACCTGCTCGTTCGCGCCCTTGCCGCCGTTGCAGCCGGCCGCCAGGAAGACGGCGATCAGCGGAAGAACGGCGATGAAACGGATGACTTGGATACGATCACTTCCGGCGTAAAACATGCGGCATCACCGTTCAACTCATGCTTGCTCGGGAACCGGACGGCATCCGGGACGGACGATCCCGTAGAAGAGAAGGTTCAGAAATCCGTCCACCCGCTCCTTCAGCACCGGCCAACTCTCCACGTAGGCAAGGGGCGGATGGATGCGATGCATGATGAAATGGATCGACATGGCGAGCTGTCTCGTATCGATGTCCATGAATATCTTGAAAGACTTTCCTTCTTCGAGAATCGCCACGAGCATGTCGATCATGTTCCGGTTGAAGGAGAGTTCAAGGTTGCCGTAAATGACGCCCAGCTGCTCCGCCATTTCGCGGGGGACATCCAGCATCTCCCTCAGGCCGCGGGTGTGCTCCAGGACCGACAGGACCATGGCCCGCAGCTTGTCCCGGGGATCGGATTCCCCCGCGACGGCCTCCTCCATCTTCCGCATGATCTTCTCTTCCTCGGAGTGCAGCATGGCCTCGATCATCTCCCATTTCCCCCCGGGGAAATAATGGTAGAGAGCCGTTTTCTTGACCCCGAGGGGACGGACGATGTCCGCCAGGGTCAGCTTGTCGAAGCCGTGTTTCACCGACATCGTGCGGACCACGTCGAGGATTTTTTCCTTGTCGAGATTTTTGGCCATGAGTTGCTCCAGAAAAATTTAACTTTTGGTTCAAAAATTAAGTTTTGCTCCATGCTTTGTCAAGTCGTTTTATGATGGGCATGATATCTGCCCAATAATCGGCAGGTTCTATGTCCTGTGACCCGCATCGACATCATCGCGAGGAAACGTTCGACCGCCGGTATGGACCGGTACCGAGCCGTTCGGCCACAAAGGTGCATCCCGGATGAAAAATGGTCAGGAAATCAATCAGGGCTGAAACGGATGTGTGTCGACCGGAAAGGATGGGAAAGTCCGGTTCTTTGAATCATGGATTGCCGCTCAGGGAGGCGGCACTGAGGTGGAAATCGCTGATTTGCCTCGCGGAAAAAATGAATCCCGATTTCGGCTGGAGGTTACAGCCCCAGGATCTTCCTCGCCTCGGCGGGCGTGGCGATGTCCCGGCCGTAGGCCCGGCAGATGCGGACCACCCGCTCCACCAGCTCGGCGTTCGTCTTCGCCGGCACCCCCCGGTCCACGTAGATGTTGTCCTCCATGCCCACCCGGATATGGCCGTCCAGGATAAGGGCCATCATGGCCATGGGCAGGGAGCCCCGGCCGATGCCGATGGTCGACCAGGTGGCGTCCGCGGGCAGATGCTCGTGAAGGTGGAGGAAAGACTTGGGCGTCGCCGGCGCGCCCCAGGGGGTCCCCAGGACGAACTGGAAGTGGAGCGGGTCGTCCAGTTTCCCCTCGTCCCGCATCCGGACGGCCGTGATAAGCATCCCCAGGTCGAAGACCTCGATCTCCGGCTTCACCCCTGCCTCCCGCATCATCCGTGCGGCCTCGTCCAGGAATTCCGGGCTGTTGGCGAAGACGCGGCCGCCGAGATTGATCGATCCGGCGTCGAAAGAGGCCAGCTCCGGCTTCAGGGCCAGGGGGGCCAGGCGCTCCTCCGTCGGCAGGTTCCGCCCGGGAATGCCGCTGGTGGTGAGGCTCAGGATCAGGTCCGTCTTCTCCCGGAGGGGCTCCACGACCCGCCGGAACAGATCAATATCCTGGGAGCCGAGGCCCGTCTCGGGATCCCGGACGTGGAGGTGGACGATGGAGGCCCCGGCCCGCCAGGCCTCGATGGCCGAAGTCGCGATCTCCTCCGTCGTGATGGGGATGTGGGGGGCAACGTCGCGGGTCATGCGGCTGCCCGTGATGGCGGCGGTGATGATGACCTTGTCCATGAAGCGGATTCTCCTGAATGGTTCGATTCGGGGCGGAACCCCGCGGTTGTTATTCCTCCGGACCGCCTCGCCTGGTGCGCGGCTGGTCCGGTGCCTTCCGGAAGCCGTCCAGCATGTGCATCAGGGCCAGCCAGGGATGCTCCCGGATCATCCGGGGCCCGGCGTAGCGCATGACC
>CAZXMK010000186.1:0-6350 GCA_964641935.1 uncultured Syntrophaceae bacterium | reverse complement strand
CCAACTCTCCCTCCTGATTCCGTCCCGCAGGAGATCCGGCGCCAGAGGATCCTTAAACTGCAGGAGCGTCTCGAGCACTTCCATCCTGACTTCCCAGCTGCCATGCTCATACAGCTCCTTCAGGGCCGTGGAGACATGATAGTGCGCCGTGTCGCGGATGAATGTCAACAGGCGTGATATTCCCAGTGAGTCCTGCCCCTTCAGCCTTCGGTAGGCCTCATCGCCGGCCGCCTTCCCGTAACTGTTGAGGATGCCGAGAAAGAAGGGCGAGGGCGCGAACGAGCGGTCCAGGTACAGATCGAAGAGCCAGGGCAGGGTATCTTCCCCGCAGGCCCTGAGGTATGCCTTCAGGGCATCGGATTGCCCGATATCGACCTGCAGGAACGGCTCCACGAGGGACATCATCTGTCGGCTGGTGAAGGCCTTGATGGTCCAAATCGCCCTCTGGCGCATGGACTCCGATGGTTTCGTCCGGGTATGCGTTTGCAGGGTCTCCAGGACTTCGGTCAGGAGGGAAAACCGTCCCGTGCTGACGAGCCCCATGGCGGAATTCACCAGGTGTTCGCTCAACAGGCGGTATTCCTCGTCCGAGATATCCTCTTCCATCATGACGAGACTGAAATAGGTGATGCGATACTGGATCTCGTCGTCCTGCAGGGACTGTAGGTGCCACTGGAGAGGAAAGGCTTCCTCCTCGGATACGGCCGTGCCGGGGGTCTCCGCGGCATCCCGGAGCAGATTTTCGTATTCCACCGGGACATACTTTTCGTAGTCTTCCCGCTTGATCAGGTCCCGAACGCTGCCTACCGAGAAGTCCTCCTCGGGCGCGACGCCCGTTGCTGCCATTTCCTGGCGGTGAACGGTCGTCATTTTCTGCATCAGGAGAATCAGGGTGGGAGAGATCCGGTTTTTCCGCTCCTGGTTGAGCTGGATGATCTGCTGAAAGACGTCCTTTGGAAAACACTTGAGGTTTTCGAGCTCGAGCACCGTCTCCGGCTGCAGGCAGACCTGGCGCTCGAGGGAGTCCAGAAGCTGCGCCCTCAACTCCGGGGCGAGGCTCTTCAGCATGTTGCTGATGTTCGCCAGCGCCTCGAAGCGGATGGCGGAGCCGGCGTTTCCATGGCGCAGGTCCAGGAAGTACTCGCGGACGAGTTTTTCATAGCTGTCGACAGCGCCCTGCCACAGGTCCGGTCTTTCGTTGAGGGCACGCGCCTGGAAGGAGGGATCCAGGAACGGTGAGAGGGCGGGATCGGCGATCGTCAACGAGAGCTCCTTGGAGCGTGCCAGGAAGTCGAGCCAGAAGTCGCCCTTCTTGTTTTCCTTGTTCTCCGGAGTGAAGAAGATCTCCCGCTCGTCGGTGATCTGAAAATCATCCGCGTCCAGGGACTTGACGCGGATCCGCATAATCCCGGCCTGGGCGATGGCGCGGGCCACCGTTGTTTTCATCCACACATCCGACGGCTTCTGGGTGAGGAACTTGTGGAAATCGACGATCTCCTGCCTGCTCACGCCCGCCATGAAGCTGAGCGATACCAAGCGGAAAGAGGAGAGTATCCGGAGATAGTCCCGAACGGAGGAGTTGTTCGGATCGAGAGGGATCTCGCCCGATGCCATCATGGGCCCGTCGATGAGAAAGTTGAGCTCCATCCTGCCCTGGAGAGATTTCTGCAGGAGGTCGCTGGCCTGATCCGTGGCTTCCTGGATTCTTACATGGCCGGGGGGGTACATGTTGAGGCTGAGCCGGAGCAGGTTCAGCGCGGTGACCAGGGCGGAGAGCCGCTGTGAAACCATGAGCGCGGTTTCGGGTGCCGGACGATCCGGGCCGGGCTTGGCATTCTGTTCCCAAGGGCTTGTTCCATTCATATCGTTTGTGCCTTTACGCGAGAAGCGCCTGGATAGTCAAGTCTCCTTTTGAAATCAAAGGTTTCAACGGTGACTGCCGGCGTGGCTCGATGAAAGGGGCGTCCCGCCGTTGTCTCCAGGGGAGGCTCCGATCATGCCCGGGACAAAGGAGGCGGAAGGGAAGCCCCGTCTTATGCCCGGTCGAGCTCCTTCCTGACCGCAATCCCGATTGTTTCCATGTTATAGGGCTTCCTGACGTATTGTCCGGCGCCAAGTTCCTGCGCCATCCGGACCCGCTCGGTCTCGGCAAACCCGCTGACGATGATCGCCTTCTGGTCCGGCCGGATGTCCCGGATTCTCTTGAATGTCTCGTATCCGTCGATCCCGGGGTCCATGATCATGTCCAGGAGCAGGAGATCGACGTCTTGTGCCTTGACGTATTCCAGCGCCGACTCCCCGCTGGAAACGGATGCAACGCGATAGTTCAGGCTGCCCAGAAGGTTCGTGGCAAGTTCCCTCTGAAAGCCGATGTCATCGACAACGAGAATGGATTCTCCCTTTCCCATGTACTGTCCCCGTTCCGTCTTTTCCCGCTCCGGAACAAGCTCCTCCCGTGTGACGGGGAAGTAGAGCGTGAACGTGGTTCCCGCACCTTCCTCGCTCTGCACGTCGATGTACCCATTGTGGTCCTTCATGGTTCCCCAGACGACCGCCAGTCCCAGGCCCGTCCCGCTCCTTCCCATGACCTTCTTCGTGTAGAACGGTTCGAAGATCTTGCCCAGGTCCCGGGCCGAGATCCCCTTTCCCGTGTCGGATATGGACAGGACGACGTAATCCCCTTCCTGCAGGGTGTCGTACCCGCCGATGGCGAAATCCAGGTACCGGTTCTCCGTCCTGATCGTGATGGTGCCGCTGCCGGAGATGGCTTCGACCGCGTTGGAGACCAGGTTCATGACCGTCTTGCCCAGGTGAACCGGAGATCCCTTGACGTTCATCAGTTCCTTGGAAAGTTCCGTCCTGACGGTCACATGGCCGTTGTGGGACATCAGTTTCTCGTGCTCCGGGGTCCTGAGATAGCCGGAGATCGTTTCATTCAGGTTGACCACTTCCGAGACCGTCACCCCTCTTCTGGCCAGGGTGAGCAGGTCCTGGATGATCGCCGCTCCCCGCTCGCTGGATTGGAGGATGGCGTTTGCATATCGCCGGGAAGGGCTGTCCGCCGGCAGTTTTTCCGCCAGCAGCTCCGAGTACCCCACCAGCACCCCCAGGACGTTGTTCAGGTCGTGGGCGACGCCGCCGGCCAGCGTGCCCAGGGCCTCCATCTTCTCGGCGCGGTTCAGGCGCTCCTCCATCCGTTTCCGCTCCGTGTTGTCGCGGATACACTCGATGGCCGCGATCACCTCGCCCCTGGAATCGCGAAGCGCCGATGCGGTCTGGGAAAGATAAAGATCGCCCTTGGGCAGGTTCGTGACGCAGGTTTCTCCGGAAAGGATGTCCCCGGTCTTCCGGGCGTTGCCGCCGTACGCTTCCAACCCCCGGTCCGGGTTAAGGACGAGATCGATCAGGATCGGCCTTCTTTCACCATAGAAGGGGAGGGCGTATTCATGGTTCCCCTTGCCGAGCATCGCCTCCGCCCTGGTTCCGGTCATGGCTTCCATGGCCCGGTTCCAGGCGATGATTTTCCCCTCGCTGTCGACGACCAGGGTCGCGTCGGGCAGAAACTCGACAATGTCCGCCAGCTGCCTCCGGTTTTCGTTCAGCTCTTCCAGCGCCTGCCTGTATTCCGTGATGTCCTGGACCGCGACGACCGAGATCTGGGTCCCGTCCTCCGATTTCAGGGGCGCGGCCACCACGATGGCATCCCGGAAAACGCCGTCCTTCCGGCGAAGCCTCGTCTGGACGGAAGCCAGTCCCCGTTCCGAGAGCCCTTCATACAACCCTCGGGCGACGCGTTCGTATTCCTCTTCGCTTTCATAGAGCATCCTCGTGGAATGCCCGAGGATCTCCGCCTCGGAATAGCCGAACCCGTCATACCACGCCTTGTTGGTGTTTTGAAAAACACGGCCTTTCATGATGCAGAGGCCCACCGGGGTTGCCTTGAACACGCTCCGGAGCGTCGCTTCGCTCTGGTGCAGCTCTTCCTCCACCTTCTTTCTCTCGGTGATGTCTTCCACCGACCCTTCGTAGTAAAGGGTCATCCCCTCTTCGTCCCGGACCTCCCGGACGTTGATGGAGCCCCAGAAGCGCCCTCCGTCCCTGCGCCTGAACTCGACGACCAGCCCCCGGACGATTCCCCCGTCGGTCAGGAGCTGCTTCATCCTGCGCCGGTCCTCCACGTTTGCATAGAGCTGCTCTTCGACGTCCTGGATGCTGTCGATCATGGCCTCGGGCGAATCGTATCCGAACATGCCGGCCAGCGACGGGTTCACGGTCAGCAGGATTCCGGCCGGCGTGCTCTGGAAGATGCCCTCGATGGCGCTGTTGAAGATCGTACGGTATTTCTTCTCGCTTTCCCGGAAGGCCTCGTCGGCAAGGAGCCGGCTTTTGAGCTCCCGGCGGGACTTCGACATGGATTCACGGATCGTGCGGCTGACGAGGAACTGCAGGACAATAATGATCGCCATGTACGCCGTGTAGGCGATCCAGAGTGTAAGGGAAGTGTGGTGGATATGGCTGGCCGGCAGAGAACCGTTCTGCTCCATGAATACCAGGAACAGGCCCGTCAGGCTGCAGAACGCGGCCGTTGCGATTCCCGCCCGGCCGCTCTGCAGCACGCCCGCGATGAGGACCGCGATCAGGTACAGCGACATGGCGTTGGATTTCGTGCCGCCGCCGGTCAGGCACATGGCGGTGGCCGCCGTCCAGATGCCGAGAATCAGCAGGTTTGTCACCAGGCGGGTCCATCCGTGCCGGTTCAGGACCAGGAGCAGGAGCCCCCCCGCTTCCATGAATGCGATGAGTATCAGCCAGCGGGACGTCGTCTGCGGGATGATGATCGCGATGAAGATGGAGATCCAGCCCACCAGCATGAACGTCCAGAGGATCGTGAACAGGAGGCGGGCATTGAGGGTCTTGTCCTCGTCCTCAAATACGGGGGGGTGAAAAAGGTTGATCATGTTGTTTTGTCTTCTCGACCTTTCTTCTTTCTTCATCGGACTGTCCCGATTGTCTGAAAAATATCGGATCCGTCATCCGCCGCATTTTTCCGTCCGGCCTCAGCGGACCTGCCGCCGGTCCTTCTCCCTGTAGCCCTCCAGGAGGAGGGTGCAGACGTTCTGGATCCGCTTGCCCGTGTGCTCTCTCAGGTGTAACTCGCAGAAGGGGCAGACGCTGACCACCGCGTCCGCGCCGGTCTTTTCGATCTCTTCCCGGCGCTGCACGGCCAGGGCCTTCGCCTCTTCGGGGAACGCGGCCCGGACGCCGACGCCTCCGGCTCCGATTACGAGAACGTGGCAGTCTGTCGTCTCCGGCGAGGTCAAGAACCCTCTTCCTCCTGCTTGCTCCCCCGGAACTGGGGGCAGATCTCCGAGGAGCCGGGCCGGAACTCGCGGCAGACCCGCGGGCGGGTTTCGTAGATGGCGCAGCGGGTGAGGCCGTTCTCCCATTCCAGGAATGGGCAGCCCCGGAACGTGTGGCCGTCGTCCGCCGAGACGATGTGGTCACCCATCCAGACGCCGTGGTGCTGCTCGATGATCCCGAGGATGTCGTCGCGGCCCTCCCGCTGCCAGCGCTCCTTCTCCTCCTCGGCGGCGTAGTCGAGCATGTCGGCAAGACAGCACTTGCCGCAGCGCTTGCATTCTATTTCTTCAGCGTTCTTCATGTATCTTAGCAAGCCAGCACTGGCAAACGGGGGCAGATTTGAAATCTGCCCCCGTTTGCATCCTCTCACGGGGACGGAGTCAACTCCGTTCCCTTCTGGAGCATCAGGTACTCATACTGGTACAGATCCTCGAGGAAATGCCGGAGGACTTCTTCCTCGTCGCTCCGCGCTGCCGGGGCGCGCAGGATCGCCCGGAGGCGGTCCGTCCAGGCCACGGACAGGAAGTCCGCCAGGGGACCCCGGCGGGCCTGGTAGCCGTGATACCGGGCGATCGCCTCGAGGTGCGAAAACTTGATCGTGAACTCGTCGTGGCCCTTCAGGGGAATCCGTTCCGGCCGTCCCGGTGCGGAGACGCGGATCAGCCCAGCCAGTTCCTCCGGCACGCGGGCCTCGCAGCTGTGCTCGCTCAGGAAAATCGACGGAACGCCCGCCAAGCAGAGTTTTTCCAGGGCCTCGCAGGCCCCGAGGTTGAAGTGGAACAGGGGGGCTTCCGGCGCCTTCAGTCGGTAATGCGCAAAGAAACGGAACACCCGCTCCATCAGGCGATCGGAGACAGGCCTCGTTTCCGGCTGCAGCCATCGCGCCGCGTCTTCGATCTCCCGCGGCACGTCCAGGACCACCGGAAAATCACCCAGGTTCTCGTTCAGGAGGGCCAGGCCGAATCCCGCCAGGACCTCCGGCGGCGTCT
>CAZXMK010000185.1:0-6364 GCA_964641935.1 uncultured Syntrophaceae bacterium | reverse complement strand
AGGATCCGTGCTTCCATTAAAATTTCCGTGCCTTTGAGGCCTTGTGGATAACCGGATCCGTCCATGCGCTCGTGATGCTGCCGCACAATCTCGGCCAGGCACCAGGGGGACTGAACATCTTTTAGAATTTCATAACCCTGTTCGGCATGTTCCTTAATCAGCATGAACTCCACTTCGTTCAGGTGGGTCGGCTTGCTCAGGATTTCCGATGGGGTCGAGATCTTCCCGATGTCGTGAACGCAGCCTGCCATGCGGATGGCCTCCTTTTTTCCAGGAGGTAGGTCCAGTTCCTCGGCGATAGCCAGGGCCAGTTCCGTCGTCCGACGCTGATGGCCCGCAGTGTAAGGATCTTTCGACTCAACCGCCATGGCCAGCACCTGGACCGTCGTGTTGACGGACTGCCGGAGGATCTCTAGGGTTTCCTCAAGCTTTTTCTCTGCCTCCTTTCGATCTGTTATGTCGTCGATGGTCAGGACAACCTCCTGGATATTGCCATCGTTATCAATAATGGGAGCGCCGTTGACCGAGAGAAATGCATTTCTGCCCTCGGTAGTCTGGATGGCTAGGTCCACCCCGTGGACCGGCCGTCCCTCCGCCAGGATCAGGCTGGAGGGAAACCGTTCTTTCGTTATTTTCCTGCCTTCCTGGTCCGTAAGATGCATTTCATCGATCGGGTGCTTCCGCCCCCGCACCATTGCTGCCGGGATTCCCAGGATCTCGCATCCCCGCGGGTTGACGAAGGTCAGGTTACCTTCCCGGTCGAAGAGCATGATGCCCGAGGGAGTCGTCTGCATGATTCGCTCTGTCATGGTCCGTTGCTTGAGGAGCCAGTCCTCCGCGACTTTTCTTTCCGTAATGTCGCGGCCGATGGAAAGAACGGAGGTCACCTCACCATCTGTCAGGATGGGGGAAGCAGACACTTCTATGAAGCGATTGGTCCCGTCGCGGGCGATGAATTCGTAAACCGACGGGAAACTGTGCTCACCGTCAAAGATCATCTTCAGATTGTACATCGCCGCGTTCAGCGATGACTCCGCCAGGACGTCCAGTTCGTCAATCCGCTTCCCGATGACTTGCTCCGGCTCGTACCCCAGGATGGCCCTTATAGAAGGGGTGATGCTGGTGACCCGGTAGTCCCGGTCAATGGAGAAGATGACGTCGCTGACGTTTTCAAAGTGAAGGCGGTACTGGGCCTCGTTCTCTTTGAGGTTTTCGAAGGTCTCCCTCTGGATGCGTTCCAGGTTGATGTCATGGAGGCCGAACCCGATGTCGCCGGCCACTTCGAGAATCAGCTCCTTTTCCTCCTCGTCGGCAGGGATTGTCGAGGCAGTGTGAAGGGCCAGGAATCCCTTGAGCCTGTCCCCGAACCGGATCTCCGTCGTCAGGGTCGTTCCCGTCTCTGTCAGCCCGGCATTGGGGCAGCCCAGGCATTCGGGTAAATTCGATTCGGCGGCGATGACCACTCCCGGCTGCCGCTTCGCCCGTTCCATGCAGGGGGGAAGGGTCCCCTCCCGCAGGCGGGCGATCGCCGGCCTTGCGTTCCCGGACCCCAGGGTCTCGGCGACCGTCGTGATGCGTGTCCCAGACTCGGGGTCCACCAGTACAATCCGGGCTACATCATAACCCCGGGTCTGGACGAGGGTGTCGCAGGCCTCCTGGATCAGCTTTTCCGGGTCCCTCTCCCGGACGATCAGCCGGTTGATGCCCCTCACCGCCCTGAGAACATCATTGAGATGAGTGATCCGTGCCGTCCGCTCCCGGATGGTTTCCTCCAGGTTTTCGTTGATCCTCTTGAGTTCATCCTGGACAGTATGGAGTTCCCCGACCGCGATATTGAGCTCCCGGTTTTTCACTACAGCGTTTTCGAAGGTTGACATCAGGAGGTCCACGATCTGGACCCGGTCCGAGGTGATGTAATGCTTTTCCCCGGCGAATAGGATCTCAATTCCCATCTCGAAATAGCGAAACCGGCGGAGCTCCCGGTTAGCCAGGATGTTCGATATCTGGGACAGCAGGAAATCGTTTTTATATGGCTTGGTGATGAAATTATCGGCACCGCATTTCAAGCCGTTGAGCACTTCGGAGGGTTCGGTCAGGGCTGTCAGTAGGATGACAGGAATATCCTTTCGCTCAGGGTCCGACTTGACTGCATGGCACAGTTCGTAGCCGTCCATGTTCGGCATGACGATGTCGCTGACGATCAGGTCGTATTTTCCTTTTTTCAGGCATTCCAGGGCATCCAGGCCGTCCCCCGCCGCCGTAACCTTGTAGCCGTGATTGGACAGGAGGGATTCCAGCATGACGGCCTGGGTCGGGCTGTCCTCTACGATGAGGATGGAAATTTTCTGTTTTGGTTCGAGGATGCTACTCATCATTAGACACCTGCCAGTCTTTTCAGGAGGGCGGAAATACCCTCCGGAGGAAGCACATGGGCGGCCGCCCCCAGGGCGACAGCGGTCCCGGGCATGCCGAAGATGACGCTGGACTTTTCGTCCTGCGTGATCGTCACGGCGCCTTTCTGTCTCATGATCTTTAGACCTTCAGCGCCGTCTCTGCCCATCCCGGTCAGGAGAACGCCGACGGCTGTTTCCCCGTAGACGGTTGCCGCGGAACGGAACAGGCGGCAAACGGAGGGGCGGACTCCGTTTTCCGGCGCGGCTTTGCTGAGAACCAGATGCTCGTCGAAAGAGATCTCCAAGTGGTAGTCGTCCGGAGCCACATAAACATGCCCGGCAAGACAGGGGGCGCTTTGGGCGGCCACGGCCACGGGGAGCCCGGTCGTAGAAGAGAGCCAGTCCGCAAAGCCCTCAACGAACCCGGGAGTCATGTGCTGCACGATGAGAACCGGTGCGCGGAGACCCGGCCTGACGCCTGACAAGATAGCCTGTACGGCAAGAGGCCCGCCGGTGGAGCTGCCAACGACGATCAACCGGACCGGCTTGCCGTTACGTAACGGCCATGCTTGTGCAGTATCGGAAAGGGGCCGCTGTTCGTAAAGCCCCTGCCTTGACGGCCAGCGTCGGACCACCCGAACCTCCGACATGAGCCGGACCATCTGGACGAGTTCGTCTGCCATTTTCCTGTTTTCGGGAGCCCCATATCCCTGTGGGCGCTGGACAAAGGCCAGGGCGCCCGCCTCCAGGGCGTGGAACGTTGATGCCACTTCCCGGACCGTGCTGCTTCCGCTGACAATAATGATCCGGGTGGGGTTTGTCTCCATGATCCGGCGGGTGGCCGTCAGCCCATCCATCCGCGGCATATGGATGTCCATGGTGACGACGTCCGGGCGAAGGCTCTCCACCAATGCCACGGCCTCTTCGCCGTTCTTGGCTGTTCCCGTAACACGGATGTCCGGGGTCCTCTCAAATATGTGGACCAGGAATTCCCGGACCACCGCCGAGTCGTCCACCACCAGTACGCTGATCATGGCATTTCACCACCTGTTCCATGTTGAGAGACATCATCGTGCTGCTGCTGGTTACCTCTCGGAGCGAACTTCATCAGGACAGCCTTTCCACGATCTCCAAGAGGTTGCTCTGGTCGAAGCTGCTTTTTACGATATATGCATTCGCACCCACATCGATTCCCCGTTCACGGTCCTCCCGGGAGTCCAGCGACGTCACCAGGACGACGGGCAGGTCCGCCAGTTTCCGGTCGCCCCGGATCCTGGCAGTCAGGTCGAATCCGTTCATCCTCGGCATATCCACGTCCGATACAACGATGTCGAAGGGCTCCTGCCGGAGAAGGGCGTAACCTTCGATCCCATCCACGGCGATCTTAACCGCGTAACCGGAGGCTTCGAGGATGTTTTTGAGAAGCATTCTCGATGTGATGGAATCCTCCACGACCAGGACCTTCTTCTTCTCCCCGGGCGGCACCATCTCAAGTCGGGCTCCAAGGGCCGGGGAGGGCCGGTGCTTCAAGGCAGAACGGATCAGGTCCATGATGTTAAGGACGGGAACCACCCTGCCTGACCCCAGGATGGTAGCAGCGCTGACGTTTCGCACCCGCGAGAGCTGCGAGGAGAAGGGCTTCACTACGACTTCCTGCTCGCTCTGCACGGTGTCCACGCGGAGGGCGATCCGATGATCCAGCGTCGTCACGACGAGTACCATGAGATGCGGGGGAGTGCTTTCCCCCTTCGAGATGCCCAGGAGATCTCCAAGCCGGAACAGGGGGAGGGTGATACCGTCGGCAGGGACGGTCTCGCGACCCTCAACCGTCTTGACTTCTTCCGCTTTCAGGCGGAGGACCCGCTCCACATTAACCGTGGCAAGGATGAAGCTCTCACCTTCCTCGGAAACCAGGATGCCCCGAAAGGCCGCCAGGTTGATGGGGAGGGTGATCCGGAAAGAAGAGCCATTCCCCGGAACCGTCTCCAGCCGTAGTCGGCCTCCCAGCGCCTCAACTCGCTCTTTGACGATGGCCAGCCCCAGCCCCCGCCCGGAGAGATCCGTGATGATGGGGCTCGTAGAGACTCCGGAGCGGTAGATCAGGGAGGCCAGCACCTCCCGGTCTTCGATCCACGTCCCGTCTGTCTCGCTGATGAGCCCCTTCTTCATAGCGGCCTGCCGGATGGCCGGGGCATCGAACCCCGCCCCGTCGTCCGACACGACGAGTTCGACCCGGTTCCCCTCCAGGGACAGGACGGTGATGCGAACGGCCCCCCGGACCGGTTTCCCCCGCACGGCCCGCTCCGCAGGCTTTTCGATGCCGTGGTCTACTGCGTTCCGAAGCAGGTGGATCATGGAGCTCCGCATTCCATCCAGGATCCGTCGGTCGATTTCGATATCCTCGCCCTCGATGACCAGGTCCGCCTCCTTCCCCTGGTCGCGGGAAAGGTCGCGGACAAGCTTGGGGAACTCATTCAGCAGAGTCGAAACGGGGAGCATCATAACCTTTCGCACATCCTCCAGGAGGGCGTCCGACATGAGCCCCAGGGCATGATGGTCCGCAGCCAGAGACTTTCTGAGTTCCCGGATCCGGTCGCTCGCCCGGTTCATGAAGTCATACGTCCAATCGGCGAAATCCAGGAGTTCCTTCTCGCTCTCGGTGAGATCCGACCCTCGTCCCCTTCGTTCCCGCTGCTCGAACCGACGGTGGAGATCCCGCACAACAGGATAGAAACCCGCCCACTTCTTCTTCCATTCGATCATGTTGGACAGGACATCACCCGCATCTCGTGTCCGTTGCTCCGCAAGGAGCTTGGCCGATCGTATCTCTTCGGCCTGTAGGAGGAGAGAATCCATTTTTTCCAGGGAGATCCGCACGCTGTCCGCCGCAGTCCGCCTGGTCTGCGGCGCCGGTTCGATCTCTTTGATGGCAGGGTGTTCGGGCTCCGGAGCTGGTGACGGTGGCGCTTCGCTGCGCGCGGGTTCGCCCCGGAGCGCCCGGGAGAGCGCCTCCAGGAGGGGCTCCACCCGGGTGTCGGAAAAGCGGGATTCTATGCCGTCGGATTGCGGCACCATCGCGGCCATGGTTTCCACTGCCCGGTGCATGGCGGTGAAGAGGTCCACCGTCGCCGTTAGATCCCGCCTCTTCAGGGCTGAAAAGATCGACTCCAGGGACTGGCATACCCGTTCGACCCCCCGCAGGTTGACCGCCCGGGAGGCGCCCTTCAGGCTGTGGGCATCCCGGTAGACCGCCTCGATGATCTTTGCGGCACGGTCCGCCGGCGGGCACTTCTCCAGTTCCAGGAGCCCGGCTGCAATGGCCTGCAGGTGCTCCTGGGCCTCGATTCGGTAGGTTGAGAGGAGTTTTCGCCGGAATTCCTCGTCCCTGTCCATGCCTCACCTCATCTCTCTTCCGACCGGTCCTCATCCCTTTGTCAGGCTCAGCTTCCCGCCACCCGCACGGTTCATAGCTTGCCCGTCAGATCCGGTAATGACTGACGAGTTCCTTCAGCCGTTGTCCCAGCTCGTGGAGGTCGCTGGCTGCCTTTTCCGTCTGCTTCGTGCTGATGACGTTCTGGAGACTGGCTTCCCGGATGTTCTCCATAGCCCGAACGACCTGTTCCATGCCGATGAGTTGCTGCTGGCTGGAGGCGGCGATTTGAATGGCTGCGTTGGTGGCCTCCTCTACACTGGCGGACAGCAACTCGATGGCTTCCCCCGCCTGGGCCGACAGCTTGACGCCTGTCTCAACGGCCCGGTTCCCCTGCTCCGTCGCCATCACAGCGGAACTGATGGCCTTCTGGACGTCAAAGAGGATGCTCCTCACCTGGGCGGTGGACTGCCGGGACTGCTCGGCCAGACTCCGCATCTCCTGAGCGACGACTACGAATCCCCGCCCGTGCTCTCCCGCCTTGGCAGCCTCGATGGAAGCGTTCACCGACAGCAGGTTCGACTGTTCGGCGATGTCGTTC
>CAZXMK010000184.1:0-6364 GCA_964641935.1 uncultured Syntrophaceae bacterium | reverse complement strand
TCCGGGAGCGAAAGATTCCCCATCGTATTCTGGATGCAAACCGGGAAGGCCTGCGGTATCTCCTGGAGCGGACGCTCCCCGGTGATTCCGCCGATACGTGGACCCGCCGGGCCCGCTCCGGCCTGCAGAAAAATCTCCGTCTGCTGACAACGGCCGGGAGTTACGAGAATCCGGACCGGTACCGTCATGCGGTATCCGACGTGAACCGGGCTCTGGAACGATCCTGCCCGGAGAGACTTCCCCGGGTGAGTCTGGCCAATTACGAGGATCCCGCCCTGTCCCCCCTGCGGAGCGGAGACCTTCTGGCGGCGGCCGAGCGTCCCGATGAGAACCCTTTTTTCCCATGGTTCCGGGACCGCCTTTCCGCTCTCCTCGACAAGCCCGGATTTGCACAAGTCGGCATTTCCCTCAACTACCTGAGCCAGGCACTCTGCACGTTTGCGATGATCGGCCATCTTCGCCGCCTGAAGCCGGACCTGTGCATTCTGCTCGGGGGCGGTCTGGCCACATCCTGGGCCCGTCTGCCCGGCTTCTCCCGTCCGTTCCGGGGGCTGGTCGATGAAATCATCGACGGCCCCGGTGAGGCGCGGCTCCTTAAGTTCCTCGGGAAAAGCCCGGGCCTGCTCCCGCCGCGGCCGGACTACCGCGGTCTCCTCTGCCCGGACGGATCGGGGACGGATTCCTACCTGTCTCCCGGGCAGATTCTTCCATACAGCGCGTCCTCCGGCTGCTATTACGGCAAATGCGCCTTCTGTCCCGAGCGTGCGGAGGGCAGCCCGTACCGCCCGATCCCGCCGAAACGGGCCGTCGAGGAGATCCGCAGCCTCGCAGCGGAGTTTCGGCCGGCCCTGATCCACCTCCTGGACAATGCCGTCTCCCCGGTGCACCTGTCGGCCCTCATCGCGGATCCCCCCGGGCCTCCCTGGTACGGATTCGTGCGGGTATCCCGCGAGCTGGCAGATCCGGACTTCTGCGCGGCCCTGAAACGGTCCGGGTGCGTGATGCTCCAGATCGGGATCGAGTCGGGAAACCAGGGGATTCTCGACTCCCTCGACAAGGGAATCCGGCTGGAAACGGCGTCCAGGGCCCTGCAATCCCTGCGGACGGCCGGCATCGCCTCCTATGTGTATCTGCTGTTCGGCACCCCCGGGGAAGCGGAGCCGGAGGCCCGGGAAACCCTCGATTTCACCGTGCGTCACAGCGAATCCATCGGCTTCCTGAACCTGTCCGTCTTCAACCTGCCTGTCCGAAGCGCCGATATGCAGGATCTGGACGACCGGCCGTTCTACGAGGGGGACCTGTCGCTCTACCGTGATTTCCGCCACCCCCGCGGCTGGGACCGGGCCCGGGTCCGCCGCTTCCTCCAGTCGGAATTCCGGAGGCATCCCGCCATCGCCCCGATCTTGAGGAGGGACCCGCCGATGTTCACCTCCAATCATGCACCGTTTTTCACGGGGGGGTTCTTTAGCCGGAATCCGTATTGAACCGGTGTTTTTCAGGGGTTCTTTTTCATTGACAGCCGGAGCCGGGAATCCGTAAAGTACCAGAAATTCTGCCACCTCCTTTGAGGTTCTATCCCATGAAATCCAAGGAAAAGGACTATTTCGAGTCCCTCTACGAGGTGACCCGGCTGATCAACGGCTCCCTGGATCCAGACCGAGTCCTGGAGGAAATCGTCCGGTCCGTGGTGAATACCATGGGATTGAAGGCCGCCAGCCTCCGCCTCCTGGACGCCCGGAGGAAAAGGCTGCTCCTGGGGGCCTCCTGCGGGCTCTCGGAGAACTACCTCCAGAAGGGCCCCATCCTGATCGAGGCCAGCGGACTGGACCGGAAAGCCCTCCGGGGAAAAACCTGCATCGTCCCGGACGCCCGCACGGATCCGGACTTTCAGTACGGCCCCAAGGCCAGGGAGGAGGGGATCGCCTCCGTCCTGGTCGTCCCCCTCATTCGGGAAAAGAAGGCCTTGGGCGTACTCCGCGCCTACACTGACAAGGTCCGGGATTTCTCGAAACGGGAGATTCGTTTCCTGGAAGCCGTGGCCCATTTGAGCGCCATCGCGCTCGACAACGCCCGTCTGCATAAAGAGCTGGAAACCCGCTGTGAACTGATGGCGGCCCACAAGCTCCGCATCGACGACAATTAAGGACGGAACCATGATCCGAGTGGGTATCAACGGATTCGGCCGCATCGGCCGGCAGGTCTTCCGGGCCGTCCTGGAACGCTGTCCCGGAAACGTGAGCGTCGTCGCCGTCAACGACCTGTTCGACGTCGCCACAAATGCCCACCTTCTCTCCTTCGACACGAACTACGGCCGTTTCCCCGGGAATGTGCGCGTCCGCAAGGACGGATTCTCGGTAAACGGGCGCGCCGTCCGGAGTTTCGCCTTCCGGGATCCCGGCCAGATTCCCTGGGACGAGGCCGGTGTCCAGGTGGTCGTCGAAAGCACGGGCCTCTTTACGGAGGGGACAAAGGCTTCGGCCCACCTGGAGGCGGGAGCGAAGAAGGTCATCATCACCGCCCCGGCTAAGGGGGAAGACCTGACGGTCGTCATGGGCGTCAACCACGGGCAATATCGCCCGGAGAAGCATCACATCCTGTCCAACGCCTCCTGCACGACCAACTGCCTGGCGCCGCCGGTGATGGTCCTCCACCGCCGCTTCGGCATCGAGCGCGGATTGATGACGACGGTCCACTCCTACACGAACGACCAGCGGATCCTGGACCTGCCGCACCGCGATCTCCGCCGGGCCCGGGCGGCGGGACAGAACATCATCCCCACCTCCACGGGAGCCGCCCGTGCCCTTTCCCTGGTCCTGCCCGAGATGGCGGGGCGCTTCGACGGCTATGCCCTCCGCGTTCCCACCCCGACCGTGTCCATCGTTGATTTCACTGCGGAGCTGAGCCGAGGGACTACGACGGACGAACTGCGGCAGGCGCTCCGGGACGCGGCCCGGAAGTCCCTGAAAGGCATCCTCGGCGTCGCCGAAATGCCCCTCGTGTCCAGTGATTTCAGGGGAGACAGCCGGTCTTCCGTGGTCGACATCGAGTTCACCCGGATCCTCCGGGACAACTGGGCAAAGGTCGTGACCTGGTACGACAACGAATGGGGATACTCCTGCCGCGTGGCCGACCTGGTCGAATACATCGGCAAGCGGGGACTTTGATTCATGAGCATTCGCATCCTCGTGATCGACGACGATGCCGTGGCCTGCGAGTTTCTCCAGGAAGCCTTGTCCCTGGAGGGATACGAGATTCAGGCCCGGACCTCGGCCCGCAGGGCTCTGGAGGAGGACCTGTCGAAATACGATCTGCTCCTGTCGGATATCCGGATGCCCGACATGGACGGCCTGCAGTTTCTCCGGGCCGTTCACGAGTCCCTTCCCCAGATGCCGGTCATCATGATGACGGCCTTCGGGTCCCTGGAGACAACGATGGAGGCCCTCCGTCTCGGCGCCTGGGATTACATCAGCAAGCCCTTCTCACCGGATGCCATCCGGCTCATGGTCCGGAAAGTCCTGGAGGTCAGAAGCCTTCACCAGTTGCGGATGCAGGGTGAGCCCAAGGCGGAAACGGAATCCCACTTCATCGGATCCTCCGCCACGATGGTGAATTTCTACAAGCAGCTGGCCCGGGTCGCCGACGCCTCGGCAAGCATCCTCATCGAGGGAGAAAGCGGCACGGGCAAGGAGCTGACGGCCCGTTCCCTTCACCAGTTCAGTTCCCGCCGGGACCGGCCCTTCATTCCGGTTCACTGCGGCGCCATCCCGGATACGCTGCTCGAATCGGAGCTGTTCGGCTACGAGCGGGGAGCCTTCACGGGGGCGGACCACCCCCACCCGGGACTCCTGGAGTCCGCCAAGGATGGGACCATCTTCCTCGACGAGATCACGGAAATGTCTCCCGCCCTGCAGGGAAAACTCCTGCGGTTCATGCAGAACGGGGAGATCCGGCGCCTGGGAGGACACGACGTCCGTCAGGCTTCCGTCCGGGTGGTGGCGGCGGGAAACCGGGACATCGACGAGGAGGTGCGGAACGGACGCTTTCGGGCGGACCTCCTGTACCGGTTTGTCGTCCGCCTCCACATCCCGCCGCTCCGGAAACACAAGGAGGACATTCCCCAGCTGGTGAAGTCCCTGCTGAATAAAATCGGCCACCCGACCGTCCGGGTATCCGACGAGGCCATGGAGCGGTTCATGGCCTACGACTGGCCGGGGAACGTGCGTGAGCTGGAAAATGTGCTTCAGCAGACGATCCTGCTTTCGCCCTTCGCCGTCATCCTGCCGGAGAACCTGCCGCGCCGGTTCCGCCAGGAAACGGCCGACGAACCGTCCCCCCCATCCATGACGCCCCTGGAGGCGGCGGAGCGGGAGCAGATCCTCCAGACGCTCCGGACAACCTCGTGGAACCAGAGCCGCACGGCGACGCTTCTGGGCATCGACCGAAAAACCCTCCGGAGCAAAATCCAGCGTTACGGACTGCAGAAGGAAAACGGGTCCTGACGGAATCGATCAGGCGGAAGGTTTCTCGACGACAGGGAAATAGAGGATCACCTCCGTCCCTTGCCCGGGACGGCTTTTCAACTCGATCTCACCCCCGTGCATCTTTACGATGTCCTGGACAATCGCCAGCCCCAGCCCGCGAAGTCCTTCGTCGGCATGGGTGCTGAAGAACGGCTCGAAAATCTTCTCATGGAGCTCCGGTGGAATGCCCGGCCCATCGTCCCGGACGGACATGGCAACGGCTCCCCTCTCCGGTGAGGGCCAGGCGGCCAGGACGATGGAGCCTCCCTTCGGCATGACTTCCAGGGCGTTCTGGATGAGATTGAACAGGGCTGTCTGCACCCGGTGGCGATCCAGATAAAGCCCGGACACCCCCTCCTCGATCTTCACGGTCAGCGTGACGCCGGTGTTCTGAATCAGAGGTTCCACCAGGACGGACGTCTCGCCGAAGAGGTCGTGGACGGACAGGGCCTCCACGTGGGGCTCCGGCAGCCTCGTGGCCCGGCGGATGTTCATGATGACCAGATTCAGCCGCTGGGTCTGCTGGACAATCAGCTCCAGTTTGCGGCTCACATCCGGCGGCCATCCGCCCCTCTCCAGGAGCAACTGCGCCATGCCGGCAATGGAGTGGAGCGGGGTTCCCAAGTCATGGGCCAGCGTCGCCGTCAGGTATCCCAGGGCGTTCAGCTGCTGAAGCTGGTTGACCTGCTTCGTCAGCTGGACCACCTTGGAGGTGGCATCCTGGACGCGCTGCTCCAGACTGCGGGTCAGCTCCTGGTTCTCCCCATGGGCGCGTTGAATCTCGTCGGCCATGGAGTTGAAGTGTTCCGCCACATAACCCCACTCGTCCTTCCAGTCGGCGGAGATCCTCTTTATATACTGCCCCCTTGGAAACTCGTCGATTGCATCCACGATGACCTTGAGAGGCCGATCGATGATCCATCCATAGATGAAGGCCAGCACCAGGAGGATCCCGACCAGGAGGCCGGCGGTACTGTAGACAAGCAGCATTCGGGCCCGGGAGAGAATCTCCCCACGGGACTGGGAGAAGGAAATGACCCCCACCACGATCGGACCTTCCCCGTCGGATGTAAATGGATACAGGAGGCCGAGGGCCGGGCCGCTGTCGGTGATCAACTCGGTGTACTTGGGAACGGACTGCTCCAGAGACGAAAGGATCTCCGCTTCGGGCCACTCATACTGGAGTCTGCTTGCTCCGGCCACGTAGTCCGCGTCCTTGCGGTTCCGGTCGATCGTGAAGATGTCGATCCGGGCAAAGCGGAGGTCAGCCTGGATCAGGTCCTTGAGGGTGACATCCAGGGCAGACAGCCCCCGTCGTGTCGGGAAGTGCTGATAATAGGTGTGGACTGTCTCGGCGACGTCGTAGAGCCTCTTGATCTGCTGCTCGAAAAGAATCCGTTCCAGGACCCGGAGCTGGATCCATCCCCAGACGGACATCGCCAGCACAAGGCCGGCCAGGGTTACCACGAGAATGCGAACACGGACGGTCACAGGTCTCTCCGGGATTTGATTCCGTTTCGCTGTTCCTTATCACAAAAGTTCCCGGATGCAACAGGAACCGCATGGGATGAGGAGGTATCGGGATGTCTCGACAGGAATCCGGCGTACCACATAAGAAGGGGAACGGTTTTCAAATCCGTTCCTCCTTCCTTTGTTTTCTTCCTTTTTATAGAAAATCAGATGCGGATAGGAGGCTGGCATGAGGGAGAAGGGCTTCCCTCGCGCTCAGAAGCGTTTTTTCGACCCTGCATCGTCTCGCTCCGCTGCAAAGTCATAACTCGCGCCCGGGGGCGCTCAGACAGATGACTTTGCGGGCGCTGCGCTGCGACGGCAGGGTGCCCCGA
>CAZXMK010000183.1:0-6412 GCA_964641935.1 uncultured Syntrophaceae bacterium | reverse complement strand
TGACGACCTGGCCGGAGGAGCCGTGGAAGAAGCCGCTTCCCCGGCCGATGTTTTCGCGCTGCTCGTTATACGTGTAGATCGCCACGACGGAGGGACCGATTTTTCGGTAGATGGAAGAGACGTCCTGGATCGCGCTGCTCGGCGATGCCGGCACCGGCGATGCCGCGACGGGAAGTCCTGCCGCGGGTTCGGGTGAAACGGCCGCCGGAGGCGGCACCTGATCCCGGCCTGCCCAGTAAAAGATACCGATGACGACCAGGAGGAAGACCGGGACTCCGAGAGCGACCAGCCGGTGGGAAAAGAGTGTCCTGAGATCGGTCCGCAACTCTCCGAGGCGGCGTCGGTACACCAGCAGGACCGCTGCCAGGAGAACGGCCAGGACCAGCAGGATGTTGAGGATTGTATTCACAGTCCTTCTCCCGGCCGAGAGCCCCGGATGCGTGTCAAAAAGATCCGGTGCCGCCCTGTCCCGGTCAGGTTCCCGGGAGCATCTGCTTCAGGAGATCGTTGACGAGCTGCGGGTTCGCCTTGCCCTGGGTCGCTTTCATGACCTGGCCGACGAAGAAACCGAAGACCTTGTCCTTCCCGGAGCGGAACTGCTCGAGCTGGGCCGGATTGGCCGCCATGACGGCCTCGATGGTCGAGACCAGGGCGCTCTCGTCGGTGATCTGGACAAGCCCCTTCTCCTCGATGACGGTCCGGGGCGGCTTGCCGCTCCGGTACATCTCCTCGACAACCTCTTTGGCGATCTTTCCACTGATGGTGCCGTCCTCGATCAGGGCAATCATCTCTGCCAGGGACTCCGGGGAGATGGGGCAATCCCGGATGCCGCGCCGGTCCTCGTTGAGGAACCGCAGGATGTCGCCCATGACCCAGTTGCTGGCCGCCTTCGGCTTGCCGCTGAGCCTGACGACCGCCTCGTAATAATCCGCCAGTGCCCGGCTGGCCGTGAGAACGCCGGCGTCGTAGGCCGGGATCCCGTATTCCCGGGCAAAGCGCTCCCGCTTTTCCAGCGGAAGCTCCGGGAGGGTGACCCGGATTTCTTCGATCCAGGCGTCGCTTACTGCGATCGGAACAAGATCGGGATCCGGGAAGTAGCGGTAGTCGTGGGCCTCCTCCTTGCCGCGCATGGAGTGGGTCACGCCCTGGGTGTCGTCCCACAGTCGCGTCTCCTGCACGACCTGGCCGCCGCCCTCGAGGACGTACTGCTGGCGCTTGATCTCGTATTCCAGGGCGCGCTGGACATTCCGGAAGGAGTTCATGTTCTTCAGCTCGGCGCGTATGCCGAAGGCCTCCGTCCCGCGGGGACGCAGCGATACGTTGGCATCGCAGCGGAAGCTTCCCTGCTCCATGTTGCCGTCGCAGACCTCCAGGTAGACCAGGATCTCGTGGAGACGGCGCAGGTAGGCCGCGGCCTCCTCGGCGCTCCGCATGTCCGGTTCGCTGACGATCTCGATCAGGGGTACGCCGGTCCGGTTCAGGTCCACGTAGCTCGAGGGGTTGTGCTCGTCGTGAATCAATTTCCCCGCGTCCTCCTCCATGTGGATGCGGGTGATGCCGATTCGCTTTTTCCCGCCGTCGAGCTCGATGTCCACGTATCCGAACTCCGCCAGTGGGAGGGCGTACTGGGAGATCTGGTAGCCTTTCGGGAGGTCCGGATAGAAATAGTTCTTCCTGGCGAAGACGCATTCGGGATTGATGCGGCAGGAGGTGGCCAGGCTCATCTTCATGGCGAACTCGACCACCTTTTTGTTCAGGACCGGCAGGACCCCCGGCATGCCCTGGCAGACCGGGCATGTCTCACTGTTGGGACTCTCCCCGAACGTGGTGGAGCAGCCGCAGAAGATCTTTGAGTATGTCAGCATCTGGGCGTGGACTTCCAGCCCGATGACGGGTTCGTATTCCATCAGAAATTCGGTCTCCTTTTCTGAAAATCGGCCCCCGTCTCGTAGGCCGAGGCGAACTGGAGGAGTTTTCCCTCCTGGAAATGGCCTGCCAGGAACTGGACCCCGACGGGAAGCCCCGCCGCGGTATACCCGCAGGGGACGGAGATCCCGGGGATTCCCGCCAGGTTCGTCGAGATGGTGAAGACGTCCGACAGGTACATCTGGAGGGGATCGCCGGTCTTTTCGCCGATCCGGAAGGCCGGCGTGGGTGTCGTGGGGGTGAGGATCACGTCGCAGGACCGGAAGGCCTCGTCGAAATCCCGCCGGATGAGGGCGCGGACCTGGGAGGCCTTCTTGTAGTAGGCATCGTAGTACCCCGCCGAGAGCACGTAGGTGCCGATCATGATGCGGCGCTTGACCTCCGCGCCGAATCCCTGGGATCGGCTCTTCTTGTACATCTCCAGGAGGTCTCGGCCATCCGCACTCCGGTAGCCGTACTTGACGCCGTCGTAGCGGGCCAGGTTGGAGGATGCCTCCGCGGGGGCAATGATGTAATACACCGCCACGCAGTACTGGGTGTGCGGCAGGGAGACCGGCACGATCTCGGCGCCCAGTCCTTCCACGACCTTGACGGCCTGCCGCACCAGGGCCTCGACCTCCGCGTCGATTCCCTCGATGAAGTATTCTTTCGGGATGCCCACCTTCCAGCCCCGGATGTCCCGTCCGAGAAACCGCCGGTAGTCGGGCACGTCCTCCGGGACCGACGTCGATTCCCGGGGATCATAGCCGGCGATGACGTTCAGCAGAATGGCGCAGTCCTCCACGTCTTTCGTGAAGGGACCGATCTGGTCGAGGGACGAGGCGAAGGCAACCAGCCCGAAGCGGGAGACGCGTCCGTAGGTGGGCTTCAGCCCCACCACGCCGCAGAGGGCCGCCGGCTGGCGGATGGAGCCGCCGGTGTCGGACCCCAGGGAGGCGATGCACATGTCGGCGGCCACCGCCGCCGCGGAGCCGCCGCTGGATCCTCCGGGAATGCGGTCGAGATCCCAGGGGTTCTTCGTCACTCCATACCAGGAGGTCTCTGTCGAGGATCCCATGGCGAATTCGTCCATGTTGGTCTTGCCAGTGAAGACCGCCCCCGCCTCCCGCAGTTTTTCGACGATCGTGGCATCGTAGGGCGCGACGAAGTTCTGGAGGATCCGGGATCCGCAGGTGGTCGGGATGCCCCGGGTGCAGTAAATGTCCTTCAGCGCAATGGGAATGCCCGTCAGGGGCCGGATGTCGCCTTTTCGGATTTCCTCGTCCGCCCGGGCCGCCTCCCGGAAGGCCTCCTCCTTCAGAAGCGTGATGTAGGCGTGGACGCTTTTCTCGACGGCATCGATCCTCCGAAAGACGGAGGCGACGATGTCCGCGGAAGACGCCTCGCCGTCGCGGATGATCTGCTGCAGTTCGTGGATGGTCCGTTCACAAAGTTCCATGGTTTCCTCTGCCAGAACCGTCATTCGATGACCTTGGGGACACGGAAAAACTCTCCCTTGGGGTCCGGGGCGTTGGACAGGGCCTCCCGGATGGGAAGAGAGGACAGAACCGCGTCCTCCCGGAATGCGTTCTTCTGCGCGATGGCGTGGGTCATCGGCTCCACGCCGGCCGTGTCCGCTTCGTTCAGCTTTTCCATATAAAGCAGGATGTCGTTCAGCTGGGAGGTGAATTTCTCCGTCTCCTCCCCGTCGAACTCCAGTCTTGCCAGATGGGCCACGTAGGCCACTTCCTCTTTCGTGATCTTCAAGACACAATCCTCCGGTTCCACTTAAAAAACAGGCCAGTAGGGGGCCAGACGCTCCATGGCCTTGTTCAGGACGGAACCCCTCCACATGACGGCATCGGCCTCCAGGCGATCCAGCTCGTCCTCGCCCGCACGGGTCTCGTCGGTCAATTCCCTCAGCACGGACCGGACGGAACGGGCAAGGTTCCGCAGGTCATACCCCCCTTCCAGTACCATCACCACCCGCCCGTCGCAGAGTTCATCCGCCATGTTCATGAGGAGCCTCGTCAGGCAGGCGAAGCCGTCCGGCGTCACCCTCAAGTCTCCCAGGGGATCTCCGTCGCACGTATCGAAACCGGCGGAAACCAGGATCAGTTCCGGCCGGAAGACATGGACGACAGGCTGCAGGATCTGCCGGTACACCTTCACAAAGTGAGGGTTTCCCGATCCGGCGGCAAGGGGGATGTTGATGGTGTGGCCCTTCGCCTCTCCTCGACCGATTTCGTCGACTGCCCCGGAGCCCGGGTACGCCGGATACTGGTGGGTGGAAAAGTAGAGAACCCTCCGGTCCCCATAGAAAAGATCCTGGGTCCCGTTCCCGTGGTGAAGGTCCCAGTCGACGATCAGGACTCGCTTGAGGCCGCGGGCCGAAAGGGCATGGGCAGCGCCGAGGGCGATGTTGTTGAAGATGCAGAAGCCGCCGGAGGAGTGCTTCTCCGCGTGATGTCCCGGAGGCCGGATGAAGGCGAAGGCGTTATCCAGGGAACCTTCCAGAACCGCATCCACGGCGTTGAGAACGCCGCCCACGGCCAGGAGGGCTGTGTCAAAGGAATCCGCTGAGGCCTCCGTGTCCGGATCCAGGGGGGTGCAGGGCTCTCCCGCCGTCGCGGCGATCCTCCTGAAATAGGCCTCTGAATGAAGCCGCAGGATCTCGTCCCGGGTGGCATGCCTGGCGGGGATGGGAAAGAGCTTTCCGGCCATGTCGGGCGAGTCGAGGAGGGCATGGATGGCCTCGAGGCGTCGATTATTCTCCGGGTGAAAATCGTCGCACCCATGACGCAAGTATCGATTGTCCCTGACGATCCCTGTTTTTCTGGCCATGGCTCCCTCGAATCGGCCCGAGGCATCGCCGGAGATCTCCGACGACGTTTCCATCGGACCGCTCCGTACCACAAGGTCCCCCAAAATGCAAAGGATTTGGCCCACAGAAGCACCGGAAAAAGGATTGACAAACCCCGGGAAGTGCACCTATATACCGCCAATCACGGATAAGGGGGCAGCAGTTGCCATGTTCGGCATCGGCATGCAGGAACTGATCATCATCGCCATCATCGCCCTCCTGGTCGTCGGCCCCAAGAAGCTGCCCGACCTGGCGAAATCCCTCGGCAAGGGATTCTCGGAGTTCAAGAGAGCCGCCGAGGACGTGTCCGAAGGAGTGAAAAACTCCCTCCAGGCCGACGATCTGAAGAAAGAGGCGGAGGATCTGAAGAACTCTGTTACGGGAAACGAAAAGAAAACCGACGCAAAGGAAGAAGCACCGGATTCCACTCCTGAAACCGCCTCCGCCCCGCCCTCGAAACCCCAGGATTCGTCTCATTCCTGACGGATCCAGACAGATTATCCGCCACCGGTCATGAACGATACCACCGAAGAGAAGATGCCCCTGACGAGTCATCTGGAGGAGCTGAGGACGCGCCTCGTGCGGATCCTGATCGTCGTGGGACTCGGTTTCGTCGCCTGTTACATTCTCAAGGACTTCTTTTTCCGGATCATCACGAAACCCCTGGCCGACGCGATGCCGAAGTACAGTCACATGATCTTCACGGGGCTTCCGGAGGCCTTTTTCATCTACATGAAGATCGCCTTCTTCGCCTCCCTCTTCATCACGAGCCCCTATACCCTTTACCAGGTCTGGAAATTCATCTCCCCGGGACTCTACCAACAGGAAAAGCGGTACGTTGTTCCCTTCGTCCTCTCGTCAACGCTCCTGTTCGCCGGCGGTGTCCTGTTCGGATATTTCATCGCATTGCCGCCGGCTTTTGCGTTCTTCCTCGAATTCTCGACGGATTTCCTGAAGCCCATGATCTCCTTCCGGGAGTACCTGGACCTGTCGCTCAAGTTCCTTCTGGCCTTCGGCCTTTATTTTGAAATTACCGTGTTCATCTTCTTAATGACGAAGATCGGGATCGTGAATACCCGGATGCTCTCACGACAGCGCCGGTACGCCATCCTCGTCATCTTCATCGCCGCCGCCGTGCTCACTCCCTCGCCGGACGCCCTCAGCCAAGTCCTGATGGCCATCCCTCTCCTGTTCCTCTACGAGGTCAGCATTGTCGTGTCGCGGTTCGCTGAGAAGAAAAAGAAAGAAAAAGCGGAAGATGAAGAGGAGGAGCCCACCAAGGCGTGATCATGGCCGGAAATCACCCGCAGAAAACGCATAAAACGGGGAACCCCTCGGGAATCGCGACGCTTTTGGTCGCACTGCTGCTCACCGTGATCGCCCTCCTGGTGATCGGGAGCACCCTTCTCTATTACGTTCTCCTGAAAGAGTTGCCGAGCATCGCCACCCTGAAGGACTACCGGCCCAGCATCGCCACCCGGGTCTACTCCGATAATGACGAGCTGATCGACGAATTCTTCCTGGAGGACCGAAAGGTCGTCCGCATCCACGACCTGCCCCCGATGGTCGTCCAGGCCTTTGTGGCCGCGGAAGACGCGCGGTTTTACCAGCACCGCGGCTTCGACCTGCAGAGCATATCCAGGG